>JBOFJB010000305.1:0-21307 GCA_051650465.1 Dermatophilaceae bacterium
GTCGTCGTCTACCGATCGGTGACCGCTACCCTGTGCGCGTCGCTCGACTCGCTCGGGCACGCCCTCGTAGCTCAGGGGAAGAGCACTTCTCTCCTAAAGAAGGTGTCGCAGGTTCGAATCCTGCCGGGGGCACAACGGATACGCAGGTCAAAGGCCCTTCATCCACACCGGGTGAAGGGCCTCGACTGTCCCTGAGTGACTATCTGAGTGACTACCGTCTCGCATCGCCCATCCCGAAAAGGCCGTCCATCGCCGTCGCCCCGGTCTGGATCACGGGCCGGACCTGGTGGCGGTAGACGAGTTCGGTCACGCTCGTGCCGCTGTGCCCGACCAGGCGCGATATGTCCTCGACGGGAACCCCAGAGTCGGACAGCAGCGAGACGAATGAATGCCGCATCTCGCGGGGTGTCCACTTGCCGGGTCGAGGCCGGGCACGTTCGCCAGTGCGGACCGGAACGCGCGAAGTGCGTTGTGCCGGTCCATAGGACTCCCGACCTTGCTCGGGAACACGAGCCCGTTGTCCACCCACCGTTTCCCCGCGCGGAGACGCAGCCCGGCTTGCTGGCGCCGCAGTGCTTCGACGGCGAGGGCAGGAAGTGCGAGGGTCCGGCGCGACTTGCGGGTCTTCGTGTCACCGCCTGCCCGGACCGACCGCCACACCTCGACATAGGCCGGGACCGGCGGTACCGCGTCCGGGATGCCGTCGAGGTGGACGTGTCGCCACTCCAACGCCCGAAGTTCCTCGGTGCGCGCTCCGGTCAGCAGGGACAGGACGATGTAGTTGTGCATCCAGTCACCGGCCGTCATGGTCAACACATCCCGCGCCTGAGCGTGGGTCAGCGACTTCGACGGTCGGCCAGGGCGCCCGGTCGGGACGCCGCACAGCAACACCACGTTGCGCTTCACCTTGTCGCGAGCCATGGCCCGGTTCACCGAGCGGACCAGACACGATCGAACGTCTCGGATGGTGCGGGTGCTCAGTTTCTTCGACAGACCGAGCAGCCACCCGTCGACCTCACGAGCGGTCAGGTCCCGCAGACGGCGCGCGCCCAGGAGCGGGATGACGTGGTTGCGGCACAGGCTCTCGTTGGCTGCCTTGGTCTCCACGTCGCGCGCGTTGAGTCCGAACTGCAACCAGTCCTCGACGGCCTGCTTGACCGTGTACGTGTCGTCACCGAGGGCGATGCCGTCCTCGTGATCGCGCAGCACCTCGCGCAACTTGCGCTTGGCCTCGGTCTTCGTCCGCCCCGAGCCCTTCTTCACGACCCGCTTGCCGCGACCGTCGTAGCCGAGCGTCACCGACGCAATCCACCGCTGACGGCGGTCGTCCCAGTGCAGGCCACCGTCGCCCTTCGACCGTCGCTCGGTCATGCGACATCCTCCGACAACGAGTCGAGGTAGTCGTGAAGCGCCGCGACGGGGACCAGGCGCCGACTCCCCTGCTTCACCGTGCGCAACCGGCCCGAGCGGATCAGTTCGTAGATGACCGACCGGCTCAGACGCAACGCCTCCGCCGCCTCATCCACGCGATAGGCCAGCGCCGGGACCTTCGTGTGCTGCTTCATCATTGCTCTCCGATCTCGACGGGTGCAGTTGCTGAACGGTTGTCCACGGGCGGTCCGGGTGGCGAGCCACGTTGTAGCGCAGCGGCTTTGGCGTGGTCGTACTGAGCCCGCCAGTTGCGCGCTTGGCGGAGGGATGCGGCGATGATGGCGGGGTAGTCGCGTTGCTCGGGCCTCGTGTCGTTCCACACGTACCGGGGTTTGTCGTCGGTATGGAGCACGTCGACGGCCATCCGGTCCGCCTCTGGCGGGTCGATCCCAGCGGCGGTGAGGGCTTGGCGGACCACGGCGGCGCGGTCCGCGCGGTGCTCGGTGAGGGTCTTGCCGGTCCAGTGCCGGGAGACCAGCGCGCGGCGGCCACCAATGCCGAGGGTCTCCCGGTCGTGGGCCTTCGCGAGGCACCCGCCGGGGTGCATACCCGCGGTGGGGGCCTTGGGTTGGGTGCCGTAGCGGAGCCAGTTCGCGCAGCCCGGCGAGCACGGCAGGACACGCGTGTGGGCGTGCAGGGCGTCGATGTGCGCGTCGTACCGGGCGGCGCGCTGCACGGCGTGGCGGTCGTCGGGGTCGAGCAGGTCGGGGTCGGTGGCGTAGGTGTCCGCGACGGCCTTGGTCAAGTACTTGGTGAGGTAGCGCACGGCCCGGTCACTGTCGTCGGTGCCGCCGAGGATGCCTTGCATGTCGACCTGGGTACCCCACCCCATCGTGTGCATCGGCTCGGCGTCCTCGTCGCGGTCGAGGGCGTCGAGGGCTTGGTCCCAGGTCGGCAGCGGCTCCCCGGTCGTGGGGTCGACGTACCCGGCTTCCGGCGTCCAGGTCGGCCCCGAGTCGGGGTCGGTCTCGGAGTAGACCACCTGGTCGGTGGGGGGCCACCAGATCGAGACGTACGACCCGGCGAACACCTGCCGGACGACTGCGCGGGGCATGGTGCCTCGGACCGCGACGTGCAGGTGCGGCGCGAGTCGGCGTTGTGGCTCGACGGTGCCGAAGTACTGCAACTTGTAGCCGGCGCAGCGGCGGAGGTTCTGGAAGGTGCGGTCGACCAGGCGGGGGAACAGCAGCGCGTCGAGGGCGGCGCGGCGGTAGTCGTACCTACCGGGGTGGCGGGGGACGCCCTCGCCGGGACGCACGAGGCCGTAGGAGGGCAGGGTGCCGGTGATGAACATGCTTGGCCGGTACTCCCGGCCGGTCTTGGCGTCGACATAGACCCGGCCGGTGGAGCGGTGCTCGACCGGGAGGGTGGGCAGGTCCGGCACTGCGGCGCGGCGGCGAGTCGAGCGGACCCGGCGACTGGTGTCGCTATCCGGCTCGTCGGCGTCGTCCGGTTCGGGCTCGGTGGCCTCGTGGGGCTGTGCGGGGAGCGGGTCGTTGGTGAGGTGCCAGCCTTCGCGGCACTGGTGCATCCGCAGGCGGCGCGCCCGGTCCGCGCACGACGGGCACCGGGAGGACCTGGTGGACCCGCAGGGGATCGGCACCACCGTGACGTTGTTGGTGGCGCGGTCGGTGACGGTGCGCAGCACCGGCCGGACACACACGTGGGCCGTCTCCGCTGCCGCGAGGGCGACATCGGTGGTCACCCCCGCTGGCGCCGCCGGCAACAGCCGGGCGTCCCGGTGCAGCAGGGCGGTGCGGGGTGGGGTTGGGCTGCCGCCCACCGGGGTTGACGGGCACCCGGCAGGCGGCAGAGTCACTGTGGCCGCAGCAGTGCTCATGCGGCGTCACCGCCGAGCGGGAACCGGCCTTGCTCGGCGTGGTCGAGCCGTCGGCCTTTGCCAGCGCCGACGGTGACCGGAACCCAGGAAGGCGACGGCGCCGAGCCGGCGTGAGGGTCGCGATCCTTCCCGGCCCACCACCCGCCGGTGACGTCGTGATCGGTGGCCCAGGTGTCGCAGGCGGCCCGGACCGGGCACGATTCGCAGACAGTGCGCATCGCCTCGGCGTCCCACACCGACACGTCGGTGGTGTCGGTGGTCCACGGCAGGTCGACCCGAGCACCGCAGGACCCGAGGGCCTGCCAGGCGATCCCGGCCAGCGCGGAGCGGGCGGCGTCCGCAGTGACATCCGTCATCGCCTGGGCAAGGCGGGTGCGGCGGTCCTGGCGGGTCATGACAGCGCCTGCCGGGCGGCGGTGAACCAGGCCGTGACGACGACCGCGCAATACGCGAGTTCGTCGTTGCCGGCGTCGAACGCGGCCTGGTGAGAGACGCACCACGACTCGTCGGGCTCGTCACCGGCCCAGTCCACGCGGCACTTGCCGAGCCGGGATGTCGTGTCGGCCAGGGCCGCACTCAAAACCGCCGCGAGCGGGTCGGCCTCGGAGGGGTTCATGCCGCACCGCCCTCAGCCGTGCCCGTCTCGGCCGCGTCCACCGAAGCCCGGCGGGTCTGAGTCGTCGCGCGTGGTGTGCGCGGGGCGCGCGGCTTCCGGGCCGCACCGGTGTCGGGCCTGGCACCGCCGTCGGTGCCCGTGCCGGTCTCGGTGCTGCCGGTGGCTGGGGGCTGTCCAGCGGCGCGGTATGCCTGGCGGTACCGGGCCAGGTCATCCGAGGCACTGCCATCACCTGCACCACGGGTACGGGCCGGGGTCGAGGTGGCCGGTTCGGGGTCGGGGAGCCGGTGCGGCGTGGCGTACGTGTCGTTGAGGTGGTGGATGAGGTCGTCGGTGGCGTAGTGCGCCCGGACTTTGTCGAGGTGGCCGTCCTCGGTGACCGCGTACCCGGTGCCCGGCACTGACCTGTCGATGTGGTGGCACGGCGCGAGCCGGTGCGCCTTCTCGGTCGCGAACACCATGTCGACCTCCGCCGACGAGCGGAGTCGTAGCCCGAGGGCGGCGGGGAACATGTCCCGCATCGGCACTGCGGAGATGCGGGGGTCTTGGACCCAGGCCCATACCGACCACCCGACCGCCCGGCCCTGGGAGAGCAGCAACCTGAGTGCGGTGTCTGCTCTGCGGAGCAGGTCCCGGTCGTTCAGGTAGGAGGTGAGCGCGGCGAGTTCGTCGATGACGACGACCACGTGCGGGCTCGTGGTGGTGGGGGTGTGGTCTCGGTCGGTGCCGGCCATCTGGTTGGCGCGGGCCTGCATCGAGGCGACTTCGCGTTCCAGGGCCGCGACCGCGACGGCGGGGTCTTTCGCCAGGGTGGAGAACAGTCGAGGTGCGTGCGTGAGTTCCATCCCGGCTTTGAGGTCGACCCCGACCAGGCGCACCGTCCCCGCCCGCACCGCTGGGGCGAGGCCGGCGACCAGGGACCACATCACCGAGCCCTTCCCGGAGCCGGTCGCGCCGGCGACGAGGGTGTGCACCCGTGCGTCGACCCGCCATGGCGCGCCGGACATCACCCGCCCGACCTCCACCGCGGCGCACGGATGCCCGAAGGCGATTCCGGCGGTCAACGTGGTGGCGGGGTCGGGGGTCCGGCTGGGGGTGTGGAGCACGTCGCGGTGGGCAAGGGTCACCACCACCTGACTCGGACCGTCTGGGACTACCCGCACGGTGTGTGCGTCCAACGTGGTCGACAGCGCTGGGGCGGCGCGTTCGATGTCGTCGAGGGTCTGGCCGGGGGCGTACCGCAGCCGCAGCGTCGACACGCCATCTCGAGTACGGGAGCCGCGCAGCAGCCGAGGTACCCGCGCCGGGCGATCGGTGGAGCCGTCGAGGTCGCTCGGGCGGTAGGTTGTGAGCCCGACCGTGCACGCGATATGGGTCCAGCGGCGGCGGTGCCGGCGGGCGCGGTGCCGGTCGGTCACGCCCAGCCACGAGGAGTATCCCCAGCGGGGCCAGGACACCAGGCCGCCCAGGCCCACGGCTGGGACGGTCGCGGTGGCGTACTCACCCGCGGCGACCAGCAGCGCCACGAGGAGGACGGCGAGGGTTACCAGGCGGGGCAGGCACCGCAGCACCCACCACGCTTCTCGACCTGTCTCGGCGACGAGGTGCGCGACCCGCCGTGCTGCAGCCCAGGCGACAGCAGCCGTGGAGGTGGCGGTGTGGTCGGTGGCGGTCATCACCGGACACCTCGCTCGTGTGCCTCGGCCGCGGTGATGACCTGGCCGAGGATGATCGTGGCGTCGGCGAGCCCAGCCCTGGCTACTGCGAGTTCGAAGTCCGCGCCCGGCACCGACCCGTCCAGCCGCTCCCGCTGGTCCGCGACGTCATCAGCCAACACACCCAGCCGGGACCGCAGCGCGGTCACCTCGTCGACGATCTCGTCATCACTGGACACCCCGAGCGCCTGCGCGACCCGGTCCAGGTCGACCCGCCCGCTCATCACGCCACCGCCGATCCGGCAGCCGTGGCGGGGCACGGTGTGCGGAGCCGGGCGCAGTCGTCGTGTATCGCGGTCACCTTCATCTGCACCGGGACCTCACGACAGGCGTCTGGCACCCACCCGGACCAGTTCCGCACCGCTGGCGGGTCGTCCTTGTCGTCCACCTCGACCAGCCCGAACATCCCGGCGAGGGTTTCGGCGGCGGTGTAGCAGTCGCCGAACACCCACACCACCGCCACCTGCACCTTCTTGTCGGGGTGTGGCCGGCCGGGGGCCAGGAACATCTGCCACCCCAGGTGGACCTGGGTCAGCGACGCCTCAGGGCACCTGTCGAACACGTCCGCGACCGCGAGCAGCGCCCGCACCTGGCCCCGCATCACGCCGCCGCCGATCCAGCCGTACCACCGGCCCGAGCAGGCTTCTCACCCTCGGCGATGCCATCGGCACGCCAGGACTCGATCAACCCGCCGGCCTTGCCGACCCGGACCTCAACCTGAAGGTCGTGGAACACCACCGGCGCGAACTCGCCCAGCACCGGCCGCTGCTTCGCCGGGACCAACACCGTCGCCGTCACCATCCCCGCCCGGCCCCACGAGGACTGCGAGTAGATCACCTCCACCTCCCACAACGGGTGCCCCACCTCACCGGTGGCCTCGTCCACCTGCCGCGCCTGAACCGTCTTCGACGGACGACGCTTCCCATCCCGCTCCTCCCACTCCATCGACTCCGCGACGTTCCCCGTCGCCCGCATCCCCTGACGCTTCGACTCCGACATGTACACCGGCATGACGCTCTCCCTAGATTCGCGTGTAGAGCGAGCCATCGCGTCTCACGCGACCAGTACACACACAAGCGAGTCGCCTGTCAAGCGATCCCTACTCCGCGTTTTCGCCTCAGACGCGAATCGTGGGAGGATGCCGCGGTGACAGCGCTATGGGACTCGGCCGTCCGCGACCTGCTCGACCACGCCCGGCGATCGGCCGGCGGCGGCGCTGCTCTTGCCAACTCGTTGAAGGAGGCTGGTGTCGGCCCTGACTCTGGCGCGTACTCCGAGTCCGCCGTAAGCAACTGGATCAAGGGCCGCACCAGACCACCAGCGGACGTTGTGCTGGCGGCAGCGCAGCGGTACAACCTCTCGATCGACAAAGCGCTCGGTCTTACCTCGCCGTCAACCGCTCCCGCCGCGCCGCAAGGAGATGCACTCTCGGGCATGCGCGAGTCCATCACTCGCCTCCAGGTGAGGATGGACGCCCTACTAGCGCACCAAGGTGCTGCCTCGACTCACACCACCAAGGACGTCCGAGCCGTCTTCGCCACACGCTCCGAGGCGCAAGCGGCCGTGCCGTTGGTGCGCTCGCTCGCCGCCGCCGAACGGATCGACATGATGGGGCTCAGCCTCAATGCGCTGTGTCAAGGAGTCTCTGACGTCACCCTCGCCGAACTCATTGAGAACGGCCTCAACGTTCGCTGCCTGTTCTTGGACCCCGACGCGGCTGCCACGGTCGCCCGTGAAGTCGAGGAGGGCTTTCCGGCCAAGCATTTGTCCGACCTCACGCGTACCAACATGCGCGCGATCGATCAGGTGCACGAACGCCTCTCGCCCGAAGCCCGGTCCCGCCTTCGCGTCCGTACCTACGACGCTCACCTACGGTTCAACATCACGATCTTCGACAACCACCGATGCCTCGTGCAGCTGTATCTCCACGAGGCAAGGGGCCTGGACGCCCCGGCCCTGTTGATCGAGAACGACGACGCCGAGCCGCACGGCCTCTACCCCGTGTTCGCTCAGGTCTTCACAAGCACTTGGAACCAAGGGCGCGATGTCTACTCGTGAGCAGGCCGCGACGGCCGCCCTCGATCGGGCGGTGGCACTGGTAAGCGCAGGCACACCGGACGGCCACGTCCACAAGACAGACCGCGACTTCGCTACTGACACTGACTTCGCCGTCGAGGACGCACTACGAGAGTTCCTGGCAGACCTCACCCCCGGTATCGGCTTCCTCGGCGAAGAACGCGGGCACACCGGTAGTCGTGACCGCTATTGGTGCCTCGACCCCATCGACGGCACCACCAACTACAGCCGAGGTGTCCCCAACTTCGGTGTCTCGCTTGCCCTCATCGAGGCCGAGCAGCCCGTACTCGGCGCGATCGACCTCCCAGCGCACCGCGAGCGCTACACCACTCGCGACAACTCCGCGTACTGCAACGAGCGCCGAACCGCCGTATCCACGACCTCAGACCCGAACGCGGCCATCGTCTCCGTGGGTGACTTCGCCACGGGACAAGGAAGCATCTCCAAGAACCGAGATCGCCTGGCGACGATCGGCAAATTGGCCGACTGGGCGGGCCGGATTCGCATGTTCGGGTCTGCAGCGACAGACCTCGCGTGGCTCGCACGCGGTCGGATCGACGCCGTGATGCTGGAGTCCAACCACACCTGGGATGTTGCCGCCGGTGTTGCCCTCGCCCGCGCAGCCGGCGCGGTCGTCACACACCTCGACGGCAGCCCGTACCGCATCGACGGCCCGAACGTCCTCGCCGCAACACCGGGCCTGCATCGCGCCCTCATCGACCGGCTGGACACCGCGTCAGCGCCACTGCCGGATTGACCTCTACAGGATCAAGGCGCGCCTACGGCGCGCGCGGCGGCACCGGGCGCCGCCTCCGGGCGACGCGGCGCTCCGTGTCCTCGCTTCGCTGCGGTCCTCGCGCCGTGCGGTCCTCAGCAGCGCCCGCCGCCGCCCGCACGAAGAAAAGGCGACCCGTGATCGGCCACGAGACAACCTCACCTCCGAGCCGCCGACCCGATCCCACAGACTGAGAGTCCGCCGCGCCCGCATCAAGCGGCGACCTGCTCACACGGTCACGGGATGTGCTCGCCGCACATGCGATCCAAGACTCCCAGCACCAGGCCGCTTGACCCGAGCGCGCCGAACCCTCCGGGCGCTGCGTATCGGGACGGTGGCTCTCCCTGGCCATGTCTACCCCGCGTGCGCGCCTGAGGTGCGGTACCTTCGCTGGCCTAGGTACAACAAGGCCCCGGGTGGTTTCCCTGACCTTGCGGTCGGTACGCCGTGTCTCCCGGGGCTCTCTGTTGCCCTGCACTGTAGACGCTGACAGCAACGTGAATCAAGTTGGAGGCTACGTGGCAAGCCGAACGGCTCGCTGGACACTGGACGACCTGCTGTCGACAGCGCGACTGAGACCGTATCAAGCGGCGGCCGGCAGCGCCGAAGACGGCATGCGGCTGTACGACTGGAACAGTCAAGTCAGCGCCGCGTTCTATGAGTCCCTGCACTACCTCGAGGTCGGACTACGGAACGTGTTCGACCAGGAGTTGTCTCGGTGGGCATCGGCGCGAGGAACTACGGAGTCCTGGTACACCGCACGCGAAGTTCCACTGAACCAGGGAGCCAGGAAGCGGATCGAGGAAGCGCGTGAGCGGGCCACGGAACGGTGGACAATCTCGGAGAGCCACGGCAAGGTCGTCGCCGAACTGAGTTTCGGATTTTGGTGGTCCCTCACGGCTGATCGCTACGACAGCAGGCTCTGGGCGCCTTGCCTGAGGTCCGCTTTCGATGGACCGGTCCGGCGCCGGATCCTTCATGCCGTGTTGGATGACTTCAGGAAGCTTCGGAACAGGATCGCCCACCACGAGCCAGTCCACAACCGGGCATTGGACGTCGACTACGCCATGCTCCTGGACACCGCCAGCCGTATCTCTCCCCTGCTCAGGGATCAGATCGTCGCGACCAGCCGTATCCCCGCAGTGCTTGGCGACCGACCCCAGCGTTCAGCGGCTTCCACCCCTCTGTGACAACAGGGCGCCCACAATCGAGGACCACGGCCTGAGTGACTATCTGAGTGACAGTCGCCCGGCATGCGACCGACCGAACCCGGACGCCTACGGACTCAACTCGTGCTCGACGGCCCGCCGACGAGGTGCGCACGCCCGCCTCCTAAAGAAGGTGTCGCAGGTTCGAATCCTGCCGGGGGCACAACGGATGCGCGCAGCGCATGGCGCGATGCTCCCTGCAGGATGACGGGAGCGATGTCCTCCCCAACCCGAGCGCACGGCGAGACCGAGAACTGGTAGCAAGCGTGCGCTAACGGCGGGCGTGCCGTCCCGCTCCGCCGCGATCCAACGCGCCATCCGAATGCGGCAGGATCCCGGGTTAGAGGACGCCTACGCGGCGGCGTGGGAGGAGTGGGAGTCGTCGGGAGAGGCTGCTGCCTGGGAGGCGACAACCGCCGACGGGCTCGTCGATACTTCGCGGTGAGATCCGGTTAACTGACCTCGACCCCGCACGTACCGGCGAGGCCAACACACGTCGCCCGGCAGTCATCGTCAGCAACGATCGCGCCAACACCAGCGCCGCCAGGCTCGGCCGAGGGGTTGTCACGATCGTGCCAATCACCAGCAACGTCGAGCGCATTCGCCCCTTCCAGGTTCTGCTCAGCGCCGGGGACACCGGTCTGCGCCTCGACTCCAAGGCACAGGCCGAACAGGTCCGCGCGGTCTCTGTCGAGCGCGTCGGAGCCGTCATCGGCCGGGTCCCCGTTCACCAGATCAGTCAGCTCGACGACGCCCTCCGGGTCCACCTGCAGGTCTAGGTCGCCATCCGACGAATCGCCCGCGGCCGAGGTCATCGATGGGTGTGAGTTCGTGGTCGGCCGCAACCTCGGTTCGCCGCACCTTCAACTCGGATCGACATGTGGCGGATCTACTTGCGCCCGCGCCACCTCCGCGAGATTATGGCACTGGATGCTATAGTTTGGAGGTGAATGACCGCGGACAGATGTTGGAGACGGCCATGGCCGCGACGGGCACCACCCAGACCGGCCTGTCCCGGCTTAGTGGGGTCCACCAACCCACTATCAGCCAATTCCTTTCCGGCCGAACGGGGCTCAGCGACGACATGCTCGGCCGGCTCCTCGAATGCATGGGGTATCGACTCGAGATCACGCGCCGGCTGGTCCAACCCGAACTCACCCGCTCGGAGCGCCGCTCATGGCGGCTGCACCAGCAGCTCGCCATCGGGCTGTCGTCGCAGAGCCTCAACACGTGGCGCCCGTCCATCGAGTCGCACCTGGACCACCTACGGTCACGCGTGACGGGCCAGCCCCACACCCGCAACGTCGAACGCTGGATGCGCCTGGTTCGTGACAGCGACGTGCCGGGCATCCGCCGCGTGTTGAACGGGCTCGACCGGAACAGCATCGAGATGCGCGAGGTGTCCCCGCTGGGCGGCCTGCTCGGCAACGACGAACGACTCACGGTCCTGGCGACCCTCTGATGCGTCGCGACCAGCCCCGACACCCGGTCGAGGAAGTCACGTTCGCTGTCGCTACGAGACGCGGGCGAAGGGTCGTTTCGGACGACCGCGCTGAACACGTCCATCGCTCGATCTTCCCGCTCCCTCGGCAGTCTCGACGTCAACCCTCTCGGCCCGTCGCGAGACCACCGGGTCGCTCACCCGTGGCCGAACCCGAGAGCTCAGCGGCTACTCGGGACGGACGGGATGACGTCCGTGCTGCACGTCCCGTAGGTTGGCGCCACCAACCTCGTGATGCTGGAACCCGGTGCGACTCCGGGGCGGTTCCGCCACTGTGACGTCGCCTGCGACGCAGCCAGACACGGCCCACGAGACATCCGACCATTCGACGGGGCGAGAACCCCGCCAGGAGGAACCGGCTCATGACCGAGTCGCCGCGCCGCATCGCGCTGCTGTCCACCTCAGACACCGACCTGCTGTCGGCCCGAGCCTCCGGCGCCGAGTGGGTCTGGGCCAACCCGGCGCGCCCCGGCCACCAGTCGATGGCCGAAGTCATCGATGGCTGCGACCTCGTCGTCGGCCGCATCCTCGGCTCACCGCAGGATCTCTGCACCGGTTTCGCCCGGGTCCGGGCCAGCGGCATCCCGGTGCTCATGCTCGGCGGCGAGCAGCAGCCCAGCGCCGAGCTGATGGAGCTCTCCACCGTGCCGATCGGGGTCGCCGCCGAGGCACACCGCTACCTCGCCGAGGGCGGGCCGGCCAACCTCGCCCAGTTGCACGCGTTCCTCAGCGACACCGTGCTGCTCACCGGCACCGGGTTCGCACCGCCGGCACCGCTCCCCGCCTGGGGCTGGGCCGAGCGCGCCGAGACGCGCCAGGCCGAGACCACCGACCTCGCGCGGATCGGCATCCTCTACTACCGGGCGCACGAGGCCAGCGGCAACACCGCGTTCGTGCATGCCCTCGCCGACGCCGTCGACGCCACCGGGCAGGCGGTCGGTCTGCCGATCTTCGCCGGCTCGCTGCGGTCTGCTCCGGACGAGCTCTACGCCGCGTTCGGCACGCTCGACGCCCTCGTCGTCACCGTGCTCGCCGCCGGCGGCAGCGTCCCGGCGGGCGCGAGTGCCGGCGGGGACGACGAGGCGTGGGACGTCGAGCGGATGGCGGCGCTCGACATCCCAGTGCTCCAGGGGCTCTGCCTGACCAGCAGCCGGGCAGAGTGGGAGCGCTCGGATGACGGGGTGAGCCCGCTGGACTCGGCGACCCAGATCGCCATCCCCGAGTTCGACGGACGGATCATCACCGCACCGTTCTCGTTCAAGGAGATCGACCCCGGCGACGGGCTCCCCCGTTACATGGCCGACCCCGAGCGCGCCGACCGGGTCGCCCGGACTGCGGTGGCGCACGCCCGGCTCCGCCGAATACCCAACTCCGAGAAGCGGTTAGCGCTGGTGCTGTCGGCGTACCCGACGAAGCACGCCCGGATCGGCAACGCGGTCGGCCTGGACACCCCGGTGTCGGCGATCCGGCTGCTGCGACAGCTCAGGGAGGCCGGCTACGACCTCGGCACCGACAACGAGGTCACCCGCATCCTCGATGGCGCCGACCACCAGGATGCCGATGCGAGTGCGGGTGCCGACGCGCGCCCGGATGCCGTCGAGGGGTCGGGGCCGCCCCCCGCCGACACCGTGGCGGGGGACGCGCTGATCCACGCGCTGATCGCGGCCGGCGGCCAGGACGAGGAGTGGCTGACCGGCGCGCAACTCACCGACGCGCACGTGCGGGTCACGGCATCCGACTACGCCGCCTGGACCGCCGATCTCCCCGCGAGCCTGCGCACCCGGATGGCCGAGGCATGGGGGCCGGTGCCCGGCAGCCTCTTCGTCAACGACGCCGGCGAGCTGGTGTTGGCCACGCTCCGGGCGGGCAACGTCGTCATCCTCATCCAGCCGCCCCGCGGCTTCGGCGAGAACCCGGTGGCGATCTACCACGACCCCGACCTGCCACCGAGCCACCACTACCTTGGCGCCTACCGCTGGATCGAGCACGGCTTCGGCGCACACGCCATGGTGCACCTCGGCAAGCACGGCTCGATGGAATGGCTGCCCGGCAAGAACGCCGCGCTCTCGGCCGGGTGTGGCCCGGATGCAGCCCTCGGCAACCTGCCGCTGGTGTACCCGTTCCTCGTCAACGACCCCGGCGAGGGCGCCCAGGCCAAGCGCCGCGCGCACGCCACCATCGTCGACCACCTCGTGCCGCCGATGGCCCGGGCCGAGACCTACGGCGACATCGCCCGCCTCGAGCAACTGCTCGACGAGCACGCCAACATCGCCGCGATGGACCCGGCGAAACTGCCGGCGGTGCGCGGCGAGATCTGGGCGCTGATGCGGGCCGCCGAGTTGCACCGCGACCTCGGCCTCGAGGAGCGCCCCGAGGACGACGACTTCGACGACTTCCTGCTGCACGTCGACGGCTGGCTGTGCGAGATCAAGGACGCCCAGATCCGCGACGGCCTGCACGTGCTCGGCGAGCCGCCGACCGGCGAGGCCAGGGTCAATCTGGTGCTGTCGATCCTGCGCGCGGCGCAGGTGTGGGGCGGGGTCGGCAACGCCGTGCCGGGCCTGCGCTCGGCCCTCGGCCTGAAGCCGGATGAAGCGCTCGCGGCGGTCGACGAGGTCGAGGCGCGAGCCCGGGTGCTGGTGCAGCGGATGGAGACCGCCGGCTGGGCGGTCGATGCCGTCGACGGGCTGCACGACGAGCCGGAGGTGCGCCGCGTGCTCACCTTCGCCGCCGAGCAGGTGGTGCCCCGACTGGCCCGCACCACCGACGAACTGGACGCGGTGGTCCATGCCCTGGCCGGTGGGTTCGTGCCGGCCGGCCCGTCCGGGTCACCGCTGCGGGGGCTGGTCAACGTGCTGCCGACCGGGCGCAACTTCTACACCGTCGACCCCCGCGCCGTGCCCTCGCGGCTGGCCTGGCAGACCGGGCAGGCGATGGCCGACTCGCTGCTGCAGCGCCACCTCGACGACACCGGCCGCTACCCGACGTCGGTGGGCCTGTCGGTGTGGGGCACCAGTGCGATGCGCACCAGCGGCGACGACGTGGCCGAGGTGCTCGCGCTGCTCGGGGTGCGCCCCGAGTGGGACGAGGCGTCGCGCCGGGTCAGCCGGCTCACCGTCATCCCGATCGACGAGCTCGGGCGGCCCAGGATTGACGTCACGGTGCGCATCTCGGGCTTCTTCCGGGACGCGTTCCCGCACGTGGTGGCCATGCTCGACGACGCGGTGCAGCTGGTGGCTGACCTCGACGAGCCGGCCGAACAGAACCACGTGCGCGCGCACGCTGCCGCCGACCTCGCCGAGCATGGCGACGAACGGCGTTCCACGACAAGGATTTTCGGCTCGAAGCCGGGGTCGTACGGCGCTGGCGTGCTCCAGGTCGTGGAGTCGGGCACCTGGCGCGATGACGCCGACCTCGCCGAGGTGTACACGGCCTGGGGCGGGTTCGCCTACGGGCGGGACCTCGACGGCATCCCCGCGGCCGAAGACATGCGCACCAACTACCGCCGGATCCAGGTGGCCGCGAAGAACATCGACTCGGCCGAGCACGACATCGTCGACTCCGACGACTACTTCCAGTACCACGGCGGCATGGTCGCGACGGTGCGGGCGCTCACTGGCTCCGACCCGAAGGCCTACATCGGCGACTCGACCACGCCGGATGCCGTGCGCACCCGTTCGCTGTCGGAGGAGACCGCGCGGGTGTTCCGGGCCCGGGTGGTCAACCCGCGCTGGATCGGCGCGATGCAGCGGCACGGATACAAGGGTGCCTTCGAGTTGGCCGCCACGGTCGACTACCTCTTCGGCTACGACGCCACCGCCGGGGTGGTGCACGACTGGATGTACGAGAAATTGGCCCGGGAGTACGTGCTCGACGAGACCAACCAGGAGTTCATGCGGCGGTCCAACCCGTGGGCGCTGCGCGGCATCGTGGAGCGGCTGCACGAGGCGGCCGAGCGTGGGCTGTGGGCCGAGCCCGACGCCTCCGTGCTGGCCGCGATGCAGCAGGTCTACCTCGAGGTCGAGGGTGAGTTGGAGGACCGCGACCAGTGAGCGCGGCCGGGCTGCGTTCTGTCCGAGCGCCGGTCGCGCTGCGGGTGCGGGTGCTCGGAATCGGCATGGGGCCCCAGCACGTGACCGCTGAGGTGGCCGAGGCGCTGGCGTCGGCCGACTACGTGCTCGCTGCCGACAAGGGCCCGGATGACGCCCTGCTCGCGGTGCGCCGGGCCGTCGCCGCCACGGCCGGGGTGCCGGTGGTCGCCGTGCCCGACCCAGCACGCGACCGTGACGATCCGGCCGACTACCCACGCGCAGTACAGGATTGGCACGAGGCCCGAGTGGATTCCTACGCGGCGGTGCTAGGCGAGCGCGGGGGGACTGCCGCGTTTCTAGTCTGGGGCGACCCGGCGCTCTACGACTCCACGATCCGGGTGGTCGAGTCGCTGACCGCCCGGCTCGGGTTCGACTGGGACGTGCTGCCCGGGGTGAGCGCCCCGCAACTGCTCGCGGCTCGGCACCGGATCGTGCTGCATCCGGTGGGCCGCCCGGTGCACGTGACCACCGCGCGGCGGCTGCCCGAGGCGGTGCGGGCCGACCAGCGCGACATCGTCGTGATGCTCGGCGGCCCGCACGACCTCGACGGGCCCCGAGGCCTCGACGGGCTCGGGCGGTGGTCGATCTGGTGGGGAGCCAACCTCGGCACCGACTCCGAGCAGCTCGTCGCCGGCCGAGTGGATGACGTGCGCGCCGACCTCCGGGCCGCCCGTGAGTGCGCCGCCCGAACCGCCGGCTGGGTCATGGATATCTGCTTGCTCCGCGCTCCGAGCGCTGGTGCGTCATGAGTGGTCTGCTGGTGGCCGGTACGACATCCGACGCCGGCAAGAGCGTGGTCACCACGGGCCTCTGCCGCGCGTTCGCTCGGCGGGGGGTGCGGGTCGCGCCGTTCAAGGCGCAGAACATGTCAAACAACTCGATGGTGTGTGCCGGCCCCGACGGCAGCACCGCCGAGATCGGCCGCGCCCAGTGGGTCCAGGCACTCGCCGCGGGGATGACGCCCGAGCCGGCGATGAACCCGGTGCTGCTCAAGCCCGGCGGCGACCGGCGCAGCCACGTGGTGCTGATGGGGCGACCGGCCGGCACCGTCGGCAGCAGCGACTGGCTGGACGGTCGACGGCACCTCGCGACCGCGGCGCACGCGGCGTTCGATGACCTCGCAGCTCGGGTCGACGTGGTGGTCGCCGAAGGCGCGGGCAGCCCGGCCGAGATCAACCTGCGCGCCGGCGACTACGTGAACATGGGCCTGGCACAGCATGGTTCGCTGCCCACGGTGGTGGTCGGCGACATCGACCGAGGTGGCGTGTTCGCAGCGATGTACGGCACGGTGGCCCTGCTGGACTCCGCCGACCAGGCGCTGGTGGCCGGGTTCGTCATCAACAAACTCCGCGGCGACCCCGCGCTCCTCGCACCCGGCGTCGAGGCGCTGGGCCGGGTGACGGGGCGGCGCACCTTCGGCGTCATCCCGTGGCACCCCGACCTTTGGCTGGACTCCGAGGACGCGCTCGACCTCGACGGTCGGCGGTCGCGGGTCTCCCCGGATGGGTCACTGAAGGTGGCCGTCATCCGGCTGCCGCGGATCAGCAACCTCACCGATGTCGACGCTCTCGGGCTCGAACCCGACCTCGACGTCGGTTTCGTCGCGCGGCCCGCCGACCTCGCGGACGCCGACCTCGTGGTGCTGCCCGGCACCCGGGCCACGATCGATGACCTCGCCTGGCTGCGCGACCGCGGCCTTGCCGAAGCGGTGCGCGCGCACGCCGCCGCCGGGCGCCCGGTGCTCGGTATCTGCGGCGGGTTCCAGATGCTCGGGTCGAGCATCGCCGACCGGCACGGCGTCGAGGGCCCGGCGGGGCGAGTCGTCGATGGGCTCGGGCTGCTTGACGTGCGCACTGACTTCGGGCCCGAGAAGATCTTGCGGCTGCCCACCGGGTCGGCGCTGGGCGCGCCGGCCTCGGGGTACGAGATCCATCACGGCGTGGTCACGGTCGGCGCGGATGCCGAGGAGTTCCTCGGCGGGGCGCGCCAGGGCCCGGCGCTCGGCACCATGTGGCACGGCAGCCTGGAGGGCGACGCCCTGCGGGGCGCGCTGCTGCTCGAGTTGTTCGGCCGGCCGCCGTCGAGCGTGAGCTTTCCCGCGGCCCGTGCGGCGCGGCTCGACCTGCTCGGCGACCTGGTCGAGACCCATCTCGATGTCGGCGCCCTGCTCGACCTGGCCCGATCGGGTTCTCCCGCAGGGATGCCCGTCCTCCCCCCGGCCGGAGGGATGCCGCCGGGCGGGCGCGGTTCACCTGCGGCGCTCACCACCGAGGGCGCGTCACGCGTTCCATCAGATGGAGGTGTGTCGTGAGGGTGCTGCTGCTCGGGGGAACCGCCGAGGCGCGAGCCTTGGCCGCCCGGCTGGTCGGTCTCGGGCACGACGTCACCAGCTCGCTCGCCGGCCGGGTGCGCGAGCCCCAGCTGCCGGTCGGGGCAGTGCGCGTCGGCGGTTTCGGCGGAGTCGACGGGCTGCGCTCCGCCGCAGCTGATTTCGACACCGTGGTGGACGCCACCCACCCCTTTGCCGAGCGCATCTCCGCCAACGCCGCGGCAGCCTGCGCCGACCTCCCCCGAGTGCCCCTGGTACGCCTGCTGCGCCCCGGATGGGAGCCTCGGCCCGGCTGGCACCTGGTCGACGGCCACGATCGGGCGGCCGCGGACGCCGCCCGGCTCGGCCGCCGCCCGCTGCTCACCGTGGGGCGCCAGCCACTCGGCCGGTACGCCGGCCCACTGCGCGATCACGCCGTGCTCGCCCGGGTGGTCGACCAGCCCGACATCGACCTCCCCGCCGGCTGGGAGGTGGTGCTCGACCGTGGCCCGTACCCGCTCGACGGCGAGCTGGCCCTCCAGGGTCGGCACGGTGCCGACGTGCTCGTCACCAAGGACTCGGGCGGCAGCCTCACCATCGCCAAGCTGGATGCCGCGGCGCGGCGCGGCATCCCGGTCGTCGTCGTGCGTCGGCCCGCTCCCCCGCCGGGCGTTCCTGTCCTCCACGATGTCGAGGCGGCCGTGCGCTGGGTTGACGGTCTGCAGGTGCGGTCGTGACGGTCAAGTTCTGTGGTGAAGGCCGAAGCGCTGTGGTCCCGGTGGCGGCCGTGCTGAAGGTCGAGCCATGGTGAAGGTCGAGGCGCTGTGGTGAGGATCCTGGTCACGGGCGGCGTGCGGTCCGGGAAGTCGCGGCATGCCGAGGCGTTGCTCGCCGACGCGAGCCGGGTCACCTACGTGGCGCCGGGCCCGAGCCCCGAGGATGACGACGACCCCGACTGGGCCGCCCGCATCGCGGCGCACCGGGCCCGGCGGCCCGCATCCTGGACCACCCTCGAGACCCGCGATCTCAGCGCCGCCTTGTCGGCGGGGGGCCCGACGCTCGCGGGCAACGCGGTACTGGTCGACTGCCTCGGCACCTGGCTCACCGGCATCCTCGACGAGCGCGACCTCTGGCCTGCACCGGCGGCCGAGGTGACCAACGCCGTGCAGTCGCTCCTCGACGAGGTGGTGGCCGCGCTCGCGGCGCGCGACGACGTGGTACTGGTGACCAACGAGGTGGGCCTGGGGGTGGTGCCGGCACACCGCTCGGGCCGGCTGTTCCGCGACCTGCTCGGGACCGTCAACCAGCAGGTCGCGGTGGCGTGCGACGAGGTGCACCTCGTGGTGAGCGGCCGCGTCATCCGGCTCTGACGCGGAGGTTCGGCCGAGCCCGCCTGCGCCGTGGCCGGCGCCTGTCCTGCTTCTCGCTGGAGAGCCGAACCGTCTGCGAACCAACGAAGTTCGTCGCCCACGCCGGCAGCGTTCGCACATATGTTCGAGTATGGTGGGGGCATGAACCGGGGAGACCTCAGCAGCCGAATCGCGGCGCTGCGCGCGGAGTGTGTGGCAGTGGGTCGTGAGCTGGTTGCCGAGGGGTCGGGTCTGTCGGTGGTGGAGGCATTCGAGGTCGGTGGAGAGCTGCAGCGGCTGGTGAACGCTGCCGAAGGCGCGCAGGCGGTGGCGCTGGCCTGGGGTGCCCGGGTGGAGGAGCGGCCGGTCCCGGGCGGGTTCGTCGAGCGGGTGCACCCGGTGGGGTTCATGTCGCCGATGTCAGCATCGATGGCGTGCCTGGAGACCGGGGTGACGGAGGGGTTGGCCGGCCGGAAGGTCCGGCTGGGCGCCTCCCTCGGGGAACGCTTCCCGAAGGTCCGTGCCGTGATGCTCGCGGGTGACCTCGCGTCGGCCGCGGTGCACGAGGTGCTCGACGCGTGCGACGGACTTGATGTTGCTGCCTGTGCGGCAGTGGATGAGCAGCTCGCGCCCCGGTTGGCGGGGCTGGATCCGGGCGCGGTCACTCGGGCTGCGCGGTCGGTGGCATCGCGGGTCGCCGCGGCTCAGGTCGCTGCCCGGGTCGAGAAGTCGAAACGAGGCCGGTACGTCGAGGTGCGCCCCAGCGCGGAGGACGGGCTGGCGGAGGTGTCGGCGGTGCTGCCGACCGCGACTGCTGCGGCGGCGTGGTCAGCGGTAGAGCAGGTCGCCGCCGACTACCGCCAGGCCGACCCTGCACTGTCCGCGGACCAGGCCCGAGCCGACGCGTTCGGTGACCTGCTGCTGCGCAACGTGACCGTGTCCACGAAGGTCACCCTCGGTGTACCTGTCCTCACCGGCGACGCCGCCATCACGCCAGGCGATGCAGCCCGCACGCGAGGTGTTCGGGGCGGCCGGGCCGCGTCGACCGGCTCGGGTCGTCCCGGCGGTCCGGCAGGCTCGGGTGGTCCAGGCCGTCCGGGTGATACCGGCGGTGCGGTGGGCTCGGGTGGTTCGGTGGGCTCGGGTGGTTCGGTGGACTTGTCGCCGTCCAGGGCACGGGTCGACTGGGCCGAGGAGGACGTGGTGCACGTGGACCACCGCACCGGGGAGCTGGTCACCTTCGGTGAGCTGGACCCGGCCGGGCGGGAGGCGGTGTCGTGGGTGGAGGTCCCCGATACGCGTGACCCGTGCGGTGGCGCGCGGGAGGCGTACGGCGTCGACGCCCGTTACTTGACGATGGCACCGGTCGACGGCGGGTGCGCGGTGTCCGGGGCGGAGATCCCCGGGGTCGGCTGGGTCGACGCGGCCACGGTCGCGGCGCTGCTGAGGGCCGTCCCGGTCCAGGTCGCCAGGGCTATGGTGGACGCCGGCACCGGGACGCTGCTATCGACCACCACGGCCGCGTACGTGCCACCGGCGGCGATGCGTGAGTTCGTGCACACCAGGGACGGCACCTGCCGGATGTGGGGCTGCACCCGCCGCGCCACCCGAACCGACCTCGACCACACGCAGCCGTGGCCCGGCGGGCCCACCTCACCGGGCAACCTGGTCTCGCTGTGCCGGCGGCACCACCGGATGAAACAACACGGCCGCTGGCGCTACACCCTCCACGACGACGGCGACCTCACCTGGGTCAGCACCACCGGCACCACCCGCCGCACCCAGCCCGCGCACCGCGTCATCCCACCACCCGAACCGCGGCCCGAGCCGACACCTCGCGACCAGCACCCGCCGACACCTGGTGCCCTGCGCGAGCCCGAACTAGAACCTGCCGCAACGGTTCCCGCGCCAGTTTCCGACCCGCCACCGTTCTAACCCTGGCCTGGTCAGCGGTCCCAGCACGCGACGACCTGGCCAGCCGCCGGCAGCGACGTCCGCGGCATCGAACAGCACGAGAACAGGCGCCGACCGGGCCGCTCACAGGTCCGTTCGCCACGGTGGAGTCGTCGACGAAGGCCCACCCGGTGAACTGGAGGACAGGATGACACGTGCAGCGAGAACCGCCCCGCTCGGATGCGTGGTGCTGTGCGCCTCGATACTCGCCGGGTGTAGCTCCGAAGCGGACTCCACGGGTTCGGCCGGCGGCGCTGCGGCCGAGGGTACGTTCACGGCCGAGGTCTGGGCCGACAACTGGTTCGCCCTCTACGTGAACGGGGAACTCGTCGGCGAGGACTCGGTGCCGATCACCACGGAACGCTCGTTCAACGCCGAGACCGTCACGTTCACCGCCTCCTACCCGTTCACCCTCGCGATCGAGGCCAAGGACTACACGGAGAC
>JBOFJB010000306.1:0-2474 GCA_051650465.1 Dermatophilaceae bacterium
CGCACCGGCCGCCGACGGCAGATCGCGTGCGACACCGTGGTCACCACCGGCGACTGGGTACCCGACCACGAGTTGCCGCGGCTGGCCGGTCTCGACCTCGACCCCGCCACCCGCGGGCCGATCGTGGACACCTCACTCGCAACGTCCCAGGCCGGGGTGTTCGCGGTCGGGAACGTCGTGCACCCGGTCGACACCGCCGACGGTGCGGCGCTCGACGGCCGTCACGTCGCTGCCGCCGTACGCACCTGGCTCGACCGGGCCGTCTCCCCGGCCGCGCCGACGGCCCGTCTTGAGGTGCGTGCCGCGCGCCCGTTCCGCTGGGTCACCCCGCAACGAGTAGCCCCAGACGTCGGCGCACCCCGTGGACACCTGCTGCTGTGGACCGACGAGTACCGCCGGCTTCCCGTCATCCGAGCAGTTCAGGCCGGCACCGAGGTCGACCGAGTCCGGGTCGCCTGGCCAGCAGCACCCGGGCGGATCTTCCGGGTACCCGAAGGCGTCCTCGCCGGCGCCCACCCCGACCGCGGCCCGGTCACGCTACACCTGTAGACCGACGCCGGATTCCACGCAGTCGGGCGATGCGCTCCTGATCACGCGCGGCTGCACCGACCGGTTGAATCCGCCGTTGTCTGAGGTGCCCCGAACTTCCCGGGTGACTGTTCAGGTGGTGGTGGGGATCCAGACGTTTCCCATGGTGAGATCGGTGAGGACGTCGAAGGGTTGGCGGCCGTGTTTGGTGGCGGTGGCGAGGTAGGCGCGCATGGCGGCGAAGTCCTGTGCGCCGATGAGGGTGCGCATGCCGCCGGAGACTTTCTGTTTGATCTTGGCCATGCGGATCTCCCGCTCGGCTTGGTTGTTGTCGAAGCCGATGCGGGGGTCGGTGGCGCTCGCGGGTCAGAGCGTGTCGGCCTCGGCCAGGAGCGCGGCCGCCCGGCGCACCATGCCTCGGGCCTTCTCGACGGTGATGAGCGATGACGAGTAGTGCGCCGCATCCTTGTCCGCGAGCAGACGCCTGAACTTGGCAGGCAGGGTCCGGTCGCGTAGCGAGACATCCTCCAGCAGACTCACCGCCTGCGCATGATCCTGGCCTCGACTCCATTTCTTGAGCTTGAGCCCACAGATGGCGTCTGCGGCGGCGATACCCGCCAGGACGGCTAGTGCCGCCGCCACATGGGCTTCTCGACGGTCCTCGGTGAGAACGAGCTCGGCGACCTCGAGGAAGGCACGTGCCTGGTCTCGGCGTGCGCGGCATTCCGCCGGCGTACACGTCACGACGCGGCCAGAGGCACGCGGGCTCATCGCACGCTCCGGAGCACGTCGAGGATCCGCTCGCCGTGCACGTGGATGTCGTCGGCCCTCCACGAGTCGACCAGCGGGTCGGCGTCGCGAGCCATCTGCCCGAGCTCATCGGGCGCGAGGTCGACGACCTGCGCGTCGTTCCCGGTCCATACCCGCAGCCGTCGTTCGAGGTTGTCGATCTGGTCCAGCCACGTGTCCTCGTCGGATGGCTTCAGGGTCGACGGGCGGACGAGCAGGATGTCGATATCGCTGTCGGAGTCGGCGGTGCCCCGAGCGAACGACCCGAACAGGCCGGCATGCGCCGGCTCGACCCGCCAGCCGGCCACCTCGGCTCGAATCCGCTGGAACAGCTCGTCCCGCAGCACGGAGAGCGCCACGATCTGACGGGCCACCAGGTGCTCGCGGTTGAGTCGATACACGGGATAGCGCGCCGTCGTCTCGACCGACACCACTCCCTGCCGGACCAGGCGCGCCAGCACCTTGCGAACGCCTTCGTCGCTACCCCGCTCGCAACGGCGGTGCACCTCGGCTGCGGTGCACCATCCGGTGGTCGCGGCGAGCACCTGAAGCACGGCGGCATCAAGGGTCGGCGTGATGGTGGCGAACGGGTTGGACAGATCCACGCCGCCATGGTCCAAGAATAGTTGGTCTAAGTCAACTTTAGTTGGAATGCTCCAGAAGCCGCCCGTCACGGCGAGCTGAGCGCGGGCCCCGTCAGGTGGTGCCGGGCTGACTCTTCGCGTTCGAGCCGGTCAGCTTACGGCCGGTCGGCTGCAGCGGGTCGTACACGTAGCCCACCACGGTGCGGTAGCCGCTCGACCATTCGTCCTCGCCTGGGAAGTAGAAGCCGCCGTTGAGCAACGAATCGCGGAAGGGTCCGCGCTTGAAGGCGGCGACGCAGACGTCCAAGCTGGCCTTCTCCACCGCGGGGTAAACGGCCAGGTCGAGGTGGCCGGTGTCATCTACTCGACTGGGCTGCAACGCACCACAGCCACGACCGAGGCCACCCACCTACTGATGCGCTACGCCTTCGACACCCTCGGCTATCGCCGCGTCGAGTGGAAGTGCGACTCGATGAACGAGCCGTCCCGGCGCGCCGCCATCCGGCTCGGATTCACCGTCGAGGGCACGTTCCGCCACCACATGGTGACTCGCGGACGCACCCGTGACACCAC
>JBOFJB010000307.1:0-6400 GCA_051650465.1 Dermatophilaceae bacterium
CGGCGAAGGCACCTACACGGTCAACCCCACCACCGGCGCAGTCACCTTCAACCCCGAACCCACCTTCACCAGCACGACCACCCCCATCACCTACCGCATCGCCGACGAGGACGGCATCACCGACACCGCCACCATCACCATCACCATCACCCCGATCCGTCCGGTGGCAACCAACGACACCGGGAGCGCACCGAGTGGGGCGCCGATCACGATCAACCCACTATCGAACGACATACCGGGTGACCCGTCCGCATCATTGGACCCGACCTCCGTCACGTTCCCCACCACCGGCCAACCCACCGGGTCCACCGTCTCCCCCGACGGAACATCACTGACCGTCCCCGGCGAAGGCACCTACACCATCAACCCCACCACCGGCGCAGTCACCTTCGACCCCGAACCCACCTTCACCGGCGTCGGAACACCAGTGACCTACAGCGTCGCCGACGACAACGGCACCCGCGCTAGCGCCACCATCACGGTGACGACGGGCGAACCGCCGGTCGCGGCGCCTGACACCGCGACAACTCCGCAGGACACCATCGTCACCGTTCCCGTCCTCGCCAACGACGACCGCGGCAGCAGCCCGTTCGACCCGGCGACCATCCGGCTTCGTGACCCCGCCGACGGCACCTTCAAGGCCACGGTCGTCATCCCTGGAGAAGGCACCTACCGAGTGACCCCCGATGGGAGCGTGACCTTCGACCCCGAACCCGCGTTCTCCGGCGAGGCCACCTCGCTCACCTACCAGGTCGGCGACGAGGACGGACTGACGACGACGGCATCCCTGACGATCACCGTGACACCGGTCCCACCCACCACGCGGCCGGACACTGGCCGCACGGTGCAGGGGTTGCCGGTCACGGTGACGGTGCTCGGCAACGACACCGCCTCGCCCGGGATCCCGCTCAACCCGAGCACGGTGCAACTGCGCGACCCGGCGACTGGTGAACTGGTCACTACGCTCATCGTCGACGGTGAAGGCGTCTACGTCGTCGAGGACGACGGCCGAGTGTCCTTCCTCCCCGACCCGTTGTTCACCGGCACCGCCACCCCGGTGACCTACGTCGTCGAAGACGCCGAAGGGCGCGAAGTGTCCGCGACGCTGACCATCACGGTCGACCCGAGCCGGATCGCCGAGAACGACCGCGCGGTAGGCCGAGCCGGGCAGCCGGTGGTGGTCGACGTACTCGGCAACGACACCATCGTCCCCGGGGTACCGCTCGACCCCAGCACCCTTCGGTTGGTTGACCCGACAACCGGTGAGTTGGTGGTCCGCTTGGTCGTCGCCGGTGAAGGCGTCTGGACCGTCGACCTGGACAACGGCACCCTGGTCTTCACCGCCGAGCCCGGGTTCACCGGCGTGACCTCGCCCGTCGTGTACTACGTCGAGGATGTCGAGGGGCGCGCCACCACGGCCGAGGCACGCGCCGAGATCGTCGGTGCGGCCGGCTCGCCGGCTCGCCCGTCGAATGCGGGTACGCGCCCACCGGCAACCGGGCCGCTTGCCTCGACCGGCGCGAGCGTCGCCGCCGCCGGCGCTCTTGGCGCCGTCGCCGTCACGCTCGGCCTGGTCCTGGTGCGCATTTCTCGCCGACGCCGCGAGGCGGCTTCCGGCTGACTGCGGCCGGTGGGATGACGACCTCGCGAGACGCGAGCGGGCGTCATCCCACCGGAGCAGGCTCCTGGGCTGAGGTCAGCCGATGCAGGTTCCCGAGGCGGCGTCTCTCAACCCGAAACTCGACCGCCGACCACCGAGCACGGGCACCCCACCACGCGCGGCTGTCTGAGCGTCGAGGCAGGATGGCGGGATGTCGACGATCGTGTTCCTTCACGCCCACCCCGATGACGAGGCGTCGCAGACGTCGGGCACCATGGCCCGCCTCGTCGATGCAGGCCACCGGGTCGTCGTCGTGTTCGCCACTAACGGCGACCACGGTGAGGCGCCCGAGGACCTGGCTCCCGGCGAGACCGTCGTCGACCGGCGCCGGCTCGAGGCCGAGGCGTCGGCAGCGGCGGTCGGGCTACATCGCACAGTCTGGCTGGGCTACGCCGACTCGGGCATGACCGGGTGGGCGCAGAACTCGTATGAAGGCGCGTTCGCTGCAGCACCGGTGGAGGAGGCCGCCGCCCGCTTCGCGGCCGTGCTCGACGAGGAGGCCGCTGACATCGCCGTCGGGTACGACTGGCACGGCGGGTACGGGCACCCCGACCACGTGCAGGTGCACCGCGTGCTGCACGCGGGGAGCGCTCTGGCGCAGCGCCGTCCGCGGGTCATGGAGTCCACGATGAATCGCGACGCGATGCGTCGGCTGATCGCTGCGGCGCCGCCCGACCAGCGCGGCGACTGGGACCCCGATTCGCCGATGGACGACGGCAACCCGATGGGTACGCCTGAGGCCGAGATCTCCTGGCGGGTCGACGTCACCGGCGTGCTGGAGCGCAAGCGTGCCGCACTCGCCAGCCACGCGAGCCAGACCACCGACGTCGGGATGATGCTCGCGATGCCGCCCGAGGTCTTCGCCGACGCGTTCGGGTGGGAGCACTTCGTCGAGCCCGGGCGCGCACCGGGGATGACGACCGGCTGGCCGTTCTGACCGGCGGCGGGGCCGCTGTTCCGCCCGGCCTTCGTGAGCCTCGGCGTCCTTGGCGAGCAAGCCGTCGAGCCAGGGCGATCGCGATGCGGATGAGGCGTGTCGGCGCACCATCAGGGCTGCTGGTCGAGTGGACGGAAGTACCGGGCGACCGGCCAGCGCACGAAACCGGCAGCCTCGTAGGCAGCGCGGCTGGGTAGGTGACCGGGGTCGTCGCCGGTCTCGACCATGACCATCGCCATCCCGGCGGCGCGCACCCGACCCACCGAGTGTTCGATCAGTGCGGTTCCGACTCCACGGCCCTGGCGATCCGGGTCGACGGCGACGACGTGGACCTCGCCCATGCGGTCCTCCGGGTGCAACCGTGTGCACACCCAGCCGGCCACGGACCCGTCGACGGTCGCGACGTCCACCTGCTCTGCCTCGCCGTCGAGGATGGCCGCGAGGTCGGCGAGTTGCCGCACCTCCCAGCCCTGCGGGTAGAACGCGTCGTAGACGAAGCCCGGCACGACACCGCGCATCTGCGGCATCACCAGCGCCCACGCGCGGAGCGAGAGGTCGAGAACGGCACTGCGGTCGGTGTCGACATACGGCCGGATCTGCATCACCGGTCGCACGGTACCGGTGACCCTCGCTGACGGAGGTCGGCGATGTGTCTGGTGGCACGCATCTGGACGTACCGCTCGAGGAGCGCCCCTCACGCATAGGCGTCGCGGCGGTGCCGGATGGCGATCATCCGGACGACGACGAGTTCGTCGTGGATCTCGTAGATCACCCGGAACTCGCCCCGTCGTGCCGAGTAACGCCCAGCCAGCTCGTCGCGCAGCGGTGTGACGACTCGATGCGGGTCCTCGGCCAGGACGTCGTGCAGGAAGTTCGCGCACGCAGCGGCGACCGCCTCGGGAAGAGCATGGGTCAGTGCGCGGCGAGCGGCGGGAGCCAGCTCGATCCGATAGGTCACCCGGGCAGTCTTCCCAGCGCCCGCATCTCGGCTGCGACCTCCGCCAGTGTCGACGTCCGGCCGGCGGCGATATCGCGATCCGCGCGACGGATCTCCGCCATCGCCTCGGCGTCGCCGAGGATGTCGAGGGTCTCCATCAGCGAGTCGTAGTCGTCGGCGCTGAGGATGACGGCCGCTCGCCGCCCGTTCCTCGTGACTTCCACACGCTCGTGCGTACGCACCGCATCGTCGACGAGCTTCGAGAGCTGCGCGCGAGCCACCGCCAGGGGCACCGTCATCATGTACAGAATTCTAGCGCGCTGGCGCTTCGCACAGGACGACGAAGCAGTGGCACGGCGCGCGGACGATCCTCGGCTGCGCCACGACATCCGGCGCCCGGGCTCCGGTGCGGACGGTCAGGACGGCGATAGCCGGGTGAAGGCCGGGGCCTGCGCGGCCTGGGTCGAGGCGGCCAGCCGGTTCAGCCCGGAGCACCAGTCGGGGTAGAGACGGAAGCCGCGCTTGCCCGGGTGCGACTCCGAGCGCACGATTCCCAGGTCACGAAGGTGCGCTGCGGTGAACCGGAAGACGCCACGACGGTGGATGCCGTCCTCGACGAAGACCAGCAGCCCACGCGCCGCGTCATCCGCCGGAAAGGGCTCGGTGCCGCCGTCGCCGGCTCGTCGCCAGAACGCCACGAAAGCCCCGGGTTTGGTCGGCGTCACCCGAGCGGTGCGAACGCGCCAGCGTTCACCACCGATGATCGCCACCCCCGACTCGTAGTCCCCACCCTGTTCTTCGGGCACGACGGAGAACGACACCTGCTGCGGTCGCAGGACGCGCTCGGCGTACCACCCGAAGGCGACGAAGCGGCCAGCACTGCCGGTCATCCGGGCTCAGACGTTGAAGCGGAACTCGACGACGTCGCCGTCCTGCATGACGTAGTCCTTGCCCTCCATCCGCACCTTGCCGGCGGCGCGGGCGGCAGCCATCGTGCCGAGCCGGTCGAGGTCATCGAACGAGACGATCTCGGCCTTGATGAAGCCGCGCTGGAAGTCGGTGTGGATGACGCCCGCGGCCTGGGGCGCCGTCCACCCCTGCCGGATCGTCCAGGCCCGCGATTCCTTCGGCCCGGCGGTGAGGTACGTCTGCAGGCCGAGAGTGTGGAACCCGGTGCGCGCCAACTGGGTCAGCCCCGACTCCTCAGCGCCGAACGACTGCAGCATCTCGAGGGCGTCCTCCGGCGTCATCTCCATGAGGTCGACCTCGAGTTTGGCGTTGAGGAACACCGCATCGGCGGGGGCGACGAGCGCCGCGAGCCGCGCGCGTAGCTCGGCATCCGCGAGTTGGTCCTCGTCGAGGTTGAAGACATAGATGAACGGCTTCGTGGTGAGCAGCCCGAGGGAGGCCGCCTCGCCGAGGTCGACCCCGCCGGCTGCTCCGCCGGCGTACAGCGTCGACCCGGATTCGAGCACCGCCTGGGCGGCGACCGCGTTCTCGAGCAGCGGGCGCGACTCCTTCTTGATCCGCGCCTCCTTCTCGAGCCGCGGGACCGCCTTCTCCACGGTCTGTAGGTCGGCGAGCACGAGCTCGGTGTGGATCGTGTCCATGTCCGACTCGGGCGAGACCTTGCCGTCGACGTGCACGACATCGCCATCCTCGAAGGCGCGCACGACCTGGCAGATCGCATCAGCCTCGCGGATGTTCGCGAGGAACTTGTTGCCCAGCCCTTCCCCCTCTGAGGCGCCGCGGACGATGCCGGCGATGTCGACGAACGACACCGTCGCCGGGATGACCTTCTCCGAAGAGTGGATCTCGGCGAGCCGGTCGAGCCGGGCGTCAGGCAGCGGCACGACGCCGATGTTGGGGTCGATGGTCGCGAACGGGTAGTTGGCCGCAAGGACGGTGTTTTTCGTCAGCGCGTTGAACATCGTCGATTTGCCGACGTTCGGGAGCCCGACGATTCCGATGGTGAGAGCCACGAGCGCAGGAGTCTACCGACGCCCCCCAGACCCCGGCCGAGCGCGCCGTGGCCGCGCCGCCACCGTGACGCGAACGTGGGTGAAAACCGCCGTCGATCTGGTGCTTGTGAGCCACGTATCCGGGATGACGGGCGCCCAAGCGGTGGCCACAACCATCGGCGCGTCCGCGGGCGGCGAAGTCCGCGCTCGCGGCGGACCAGCGCTCACCGGGACGTGCCGTCCTCGAGGTAGAGCGTGCCGTCATCCGGCCGCAAACCGCCCACGGAGCCGAGCATCCGCGCGGTGTAGGGAGCGACATGCTGTGCGGCGGCGGCGTCGGGCACCCAGTGCGCCCCGGCGATCTCGCGGCGCAGAAACCGTGCCGGGTCGAGGACGCCGTCGTGAGTGCCGCAGTCGAAGAGGAAGAGGTGGGCGTCATCCCAGCCACGCCACGGCGGCAGCCAGTTGACCGCGACGAGGCGGCTGGCACGCACGGTGACGCCGAGTTCTTCCTCGACCTCGCGTTCGACACAGGTAGCCGGCGACTCGCCGGGGTCGACGACGCCACCCGGCAGGTCCCACTCGGGCTTGTACCGCAACTCACACAGCAGCATCTCGCCAACCGGGTTGCGCAGCAGGCCCTGGGCGATGTTGCGCTTCTTGGGCAACCGCGCGTTGAGGATGGCGATCCGCCGCAGCCGCTCGGCGTCGGTTTCCTCGCGTCGCGCCATGGCGCGTAAGGCTACGCGAGCGCGGGTACCGGGGACTGAAGCTCCTATGGATGTCAAGCGGTCTGTAGCCATTCGCGGTAGCGGGTGACGATCTCGGGAGTGACGAACTTTCCGCGTTCGGTTCGGCTGATGGTGATCGGGGCCAGCTCGAGTGCGTGGGCGGCGGCGTACAGG
>JBOFJB010000308.1:0-2831 GCA_051650465.1 Dermatophilaceae bacterium
CGTACACCGAGGCCTCGACCTGCGTCCCGTCGACCCAGATGCTCGTCGTCGTGCGCACGGCGCCACCGGCGTCCTCGCCTCCGGCATCGAGCTCGGGTGCGGCCACCTCGGGGCGCGGGCCGTGCGCCGTCGCGCGCAGGGTGACGAGCTCGTGCTCGGCGTCGAGCAGGAAGGAGAACAGGCGCTCGTGCTCGGCGTCGAACGCGCTGCCCAGCGCCGCCAGCCCGTCGTCGAGCTGCACCGGTACGGGGATCTCGAAGCCCTGCCCGTGGTACCGGAGATCCGCCGACCAGCTCAGGGTGAGCGCGTCATCCGGCACGCCCTGCGTGGCCAGGGTGGCGCGGGCGGCGACCGCGAGCTCGTCGAGCAGTGCGCGCAGGCCGTCGTCGGTGAGCTCGGAGAAGCGGCGCACGAGGGTACGCACGGCCTCGTCGCGCAGGTTCGTCGTGGCGTCGCCGTAGGCGCAGAGCACGCCCGGCGACGGGGGGATGATCACCGGCCAGGCGCCGGTCAGCCGGCCGAGGGCGTTGGCGTGCAACGGCCCTGCTCCACCGAAGGCGACGAGCGCGAAGTCGCGCGGGTCGAAGCCCTGCTGCACCGAGACCAGCCGGAGTGCGCCGAGCATGTTCTCGTTGACGATGTCGACGATGCCCGCCGCGGCGGCCTCCACCGACGGCAGGCCGGTGGCATCGGCGATGCTCTTCACCGCTGCGTGGGCGGCCTCGGTGTCGAGGGTGATCTCGCCGCCGGCGAGCTGGGTGGGCAGATAGCCGAGTACGACGTTCGCGTCGGTGACGGTCGGCTCGGTGCCGCCCGCCGCGTAGGCGGCCGGTCCCGGAGAGGCGCCGGCCGACTGGGGGCCGACGCGCAGTGCCTGGGTGAGCTGCGGCACGTGGGCGACCGACCCGCCGCCCGCGCCGACGGTGCGGACGTCGACCGAGGTCGCCCGTACCTTGAGGTCGCCGACCGTGGTCTCCCTGCCGACGCGGGGGGTGAGGTCCTGGACGAGGGCGACGTCGGTCGACGTGCCGCCCATGTCGAAGGTGAGGAAGTCGCGGTGTCCGGTCTGCGCGGCGACCCATGCGGCGCCGGTGACCCCGCCGGCCGGGCCGGACAACAGGAGGTTGACCGGGTTGTCGGCGGCCACGTCGGCCGCCATCAGGCCGCCGTCGCTGCGCAGGATCGACAGCGACCCGGCGACGCCGGAGTCGCGCAGCTGGTCGGCGAGGTTGGCGACGTACCTGGCGACCTGCGGTTGCACCGCCGCGTTCGCGACCGTGGTGATGGTGCGTTCGTACTCACGCAGCTCGGGCAGCACCGACGACGACAGCGACACGGGGATGCCGGGCAGCACCTCGGCGGCGATCTCGCCGACGCGGCGCTCGTGGTCGGGGTTGGCGTACGAGTTGATGAGGCTGACCGACAGCGCCTGGATGCCGCGACCGGCGAGGTGTTCGAGCGCCCGCCGCACGTCGTCCTCGTCGAGTGCCGTGACCACCGCGCCGGAGGCGTCGACGCGGCCGCGCACCTCGACGGTGTCCTCGAGGGCCGCGAGCGGCTCGGGCTTGGGCCAGATGATCCATCCGGCGAGGCCGCCCGGCACGAACGACCGACCGATCTGCAGTACCTGCCGGAACCCCTCGGTGGTCACGAGCCCGACGCGCGCGCCCTTGCCCTCGAGGATGGCGTTCGTCGCGACGGTGGTGCCGTGGAACACATCGCCGACCACCGAGCGGTCGACACCCGCTGCGGCACAGGCCTGGTCGATGCCGCGGAGCACCCCGACCGACTGGTCGTCGGGCGTCGAGGCGGTCTTCGCCCGGTAGGTCGCACCGGTGTCCTCGTCGATGAGCAGGATGTCGGTGAACGTGCCACCGACGTCGACACCCAGTCGGTACGTCATCGGGTCTCCTCGGGAAGTGTGGCTGGTGGAGTGGGATCGTGGGCGGGCGGAGGGCCGGGCGGGTAGGCGGGCCCGTTCAGATGACACCGTCCCGGCGCAGGGTGGCGAGCGCGTCGTCATCCAGGCCGAGGAGGTCGCGGTAGACGGAGTCGGTGTGCTCGCCGAGCACGGGCCCGGGGTGGCGCACCGCTCCGGGGGTCTTGGAGAGCCGGGGGAAGACGTTCTGCATGGCCAGCTCGCCGACCTCGGGGTGGGCCAGCCGCACGATCGCGTCGCGCGCGGCGAAGTGCGGGTCGGCGAACATCGTGCGCGGTGTGTAGATGCGGCCGGCCGGCACGCCGCCGTCGTGCAGGCGCTGGAGGAGGTCGTCGGCGGAGTGGCCCGCGGTCCAGTCGGCGATGAGGGCGTCGAGCTCCTCCATCGTGCGGCCGCGGGCGCCGTGGGTGGCGTAGCGCTCGTCGACGGCGAGCTCGGGGCGCCCCATCACCTCCGCGAGGCGTCGGAACACCGTGTCCTGGTTGGCGGCGACGAGCACCAGCTCGCCGTCAGCGGTGGGGTAGACGTTGCTCGGGCTGACGTTGGGCAGCACGGTGCCGGTGCGCTCACGCTGGTAGCCCGCCACCTGCCACTCGGGCAGCAGCGACTCCATCAGCGCGAGCACCGCCTCGTAGATCGCGGAGTCGACGACCTGGCCGCGGCCGGTGCGCTCGCGGTGGTGGAGGGCCACGAGGGTGCCGAGGCAGGCGAACGTCGCGGCGAGGGAGTCGCCGAGGGAGACACCGGCGCGGGCCGGCGGGCGGTCGGGGTCGCCGGTGACGTACCGGATGCCGCCCATCGCCTCGCCGATCGAGCCGTAGCCCGCGCGGCCGGCGTACGGCCCGGTCTGGCCGAAGCCGGTGACCCGGGTGACGACGAGCCGGGGGTTGAC
>JBOFJB010000309.1:0-2794 GCA_051650465.1 Dermatophilaceae bacterium
TGATCGCGCGCATGACGTCCACGGTATGCCGCTGCCGCATCCGGTCGACCCGGGCGGGTCGGCGACCACCTGACTGCCGGACCTGGCAGAGGTTCACACTGTGCGCGTGGACTTCTCGACCCATGCTGAGCATGCCGGACTGTCGATCACCGAGGTCGCGGCCGAGACCGGCCTCAGCCCGGCGACCCTGCGGTACTACGAGCGCGACGGCCTGGTGGTGCGCCCGGTGCCACGGTCGCGCAGCGGTCACCGTCGGTACGGGCCGGAGGATCTTCGCTGGCTCCGGCTCCTGGTGCGGCAACGCGCCACCGGGATGTCGATCGGCGACCTGCGCGGCTACGCCGCGATGGTGCGCGGCGGGCGCGGCAACGAGCCGGACCGGCTCGAGTTGTTGCGAGCGCACCGCCGGCGCGTGCTCGACCAGCTCGCGGATGTCACCGCCTGCCTCGAGGCGATCGACACCAAGATCGGCGACTACGAGGAGATGCTGGGCTGGGCTTGACCTGTAGCGCGCTTCACCAGGTGGGATGACGACATGAACACACCGATCGACCAGACCGTCCCCACCCGCACGCTCGGCACCGCAGCGCCGCTGACCGTGTCGGCCCTCGGCCTCGGCTGCATGGGCATGTCGGCGTTCTACGGCACACCTGATGAGGCCGGCGGGCTGCGCACTATCCACCGCGCGCTCGACCTCGGCGTCACCTTCCTCGACACGGCCGACATGTACGGACCGTTCACCAACGAGCGACTGCTGGGCCGGGCGCTCGCGGGCCGCCGCGATTCTGCGCAGCTCGCCACGAAGTTCGGCAACCAGCCGCTGCCCGACGGCTCGCGCCGGGTCAACGGCCGCCCCGAGTACGTGCACAGCGCGTGCGACGCGAGCCTGGAGCGGCTCGGGGTCGACCACATCGACCTCTACTACCAGCACCGGGTCGACCAGAGCGTGCCGATCGAGGAGACCGTGGGCGCGATGGCCGAACTGGTGACCACCGGCAAGGTGCGCCACCTCGGGCTGTCCGAGGCGTCGTCGGCCACGATCCGCCGGGCCCACGCGGTGCATCCGATCACCGCGGTCCAAACGGAGTACTCCCTGTTCACCCGCGACATCGAGGACGTCGTGCTCCCGACGCTGCGCGAGCTCGGGATCGGTCTGGTGCCCTACTCACCGCTCGGCCGCGGCATCCTCACCGGCACGGTGACCACTTCAGGGTCGTATGAGGACGGCGACGTGCGCCGATCCGCGTACTTCCCACGGTTCCAAGGGGATGCGTTGCGGGCCAACCTCGCTCTCGTCGAGCGGGTTCGAGAACTGGCCACGGCCCGGGGCTGCACCCCGGGCCAGCTCGCGCTCGCCTGGGTGCTCGGCCGCGGCGACGACGTGGTGCCGATCCCAGGGACGCGCCGGGTCGAGTATCTCGAGCAGAACGTCGGTTCGCTCGGGGTGAGCCTGTCGGCCGACGAGACCGCCGGGCTCGAGGCCGCCGTGCCCCGGGAGTCTGTCGTCGGCGCCCGCTACGGCGACATGAGCACCATCGACAGTTGACGCTGCGGGATGTGGCCGATGAACGTCCTCGCGCCGACGGTTTCAGCCATATCCACGACGATGGAGATGGGCCCGGCAGCCGCCGACCCGACCGGGCCCGGGTCGCCCGAGATCGTCGGGCCCGTTGACGCAGTCGGTCGGTCTCGGCGCGTCACGTGTCGAGGGGGTCGAACCAGCGCAGGCCGTCGAACCGTGCGAAGCCCGTGTCGGAGGTGGCGATCGACAGGCCGTGTTCGAGGCAGAGCGCCGCGAGGTGGGCGTCCGGGACGTCGTTCGGTCGGAGGCCACGAGTGCGGAGGCACCGGCCCAGCAGCTCGGGGTGCCGGGTCCCCGGTGCGGGAACCCAGACCGGTTCGGCGTCCAACCACTCGTCGACCTGTGTCCATGCGGTGGCGATCGATACGGGCTCCGAGAACAGGCGCGGGTTGCTCACGAGGCGGACGAACGCCAGGAGGTTGGGCCAGGGCAGCGCGACGCGCGGTCCGCTGGACAACTCCTGCTCCAGCCAGTCGCGGGCTTGCGAGTGCTGGTCGAAGTCGGTGACGTACGCATAGACCAGGAGGTTCGCGTCGACCACGATCACCGCAGCCCGTCCTCGTCGAAGAGGGCGAGTGCCTCGCTGACGTCGTCGACGTCCGGGAGGCGTGGCCGGCCGAGCGAGCGCGGGGTCGTGTACGGGCCGGGTCGCGCAGCGGCGTCGTGCTCGACTGTGGCGAGACCGGCCCGGAGCGCGGTGTTCACGAGTTCCCGGAAGGTCAGATCGCGCTGGCCTCGCAGTCGTTCGAGGTGGGCGGCGACATCGTCATCGAGGGAGAGGGTGGTCCGCATACACCAGATCATATGGTCGTTGATGCGTTGATGTCTCGGATGGCGTGCGGGTCGTCGACGTCGGGTCCGTCTGCCTCGAGGTGCTGCAGGATGACCTCCTGCGTCGGCCGGACGCCCCGCTCGCTCTCCGCTCATGGCTCGCCGAGCCGTCTCAGGTCGTCGGGTGTGTCGACGTCGCGTGCGGCATCGGGCTGGACCGGCACCGTCAGGTGTGGCAGGTGCAGCAGCTCCCGGGCTGCGCGGCCGGCGACCTGGGCCGGCATCCCGGCGCGCAACTGCTCGGTGGACCACACCGAGAGCAGCACGTTGGGCACGCCGCCGGTATCGGTGGCAACCACACCCGCGGTGCCGCGAGGTGCCGCCGACAGTGCGGTGAGCAGCGCTGGGAGGGCGCGCGCGGCATCCGGGAGGTCACCGGCG
>JBOFJB010000310.1:0-2054 GCA_051650465.1 Dermatophilaceae bacterium
CTGGTCGAGGCTCTCGGCCCGGAACAGCACCGGCTGGTAGGCGGTGATGTCGTAGTTCAGCGTCCCCATCCGGCGCAGGTCGAGCGGGCGGATGTCCATGTGCCCGAACTCGTCCATCTCCCCGTAGCTGGACAGGATGCCGGCACCGTAGGCCTTGGTCTCGCCGCCTTCGGCGATGACACCGAACTCCATCGAGAACCAGAAGACGTCGGCGACGAACTTCATCGCGTCGTCGGTCTCGAGGCGCGTGCTCGCCTGCCCGGCAGCCTCGGTGATCGCCGCGAACCGTGCACTCGCGAGCTGGTTCCCATGCCCGACGACCTCGTGGATGATGTCCGGCTCGGGCGTGTACAGCGGCTGGCTCCCATGGCGCAGGTACTGGGTGGAGTTGAAGGTCCGTGCGCCCAGGTCGGCGTAGAACTCGCGCAGCGCCACCAGCCCGGGAGCGGCGGTGTAGGACCATCCGGTGAGCGGATGCAGCCGTTCGGTCACCTCGTGCAGCTGCGGTACGTGGTCGGTGGGCAGCCCGAGCGCGGCCTTGGCCGTGAGGAACTCGCTGTGCGCGTAGCGCTCGTGCTTCGGGGCGAGCTCGGCCGAGACGAGTCGCCAGATCGCGTGCTCGTCGTCGGTGTAGTCGATGGTCGGTACCGGCTCGCCCGGGCGACGGGCCAACGCGGCCCCGGCGATCTCGCTCCGCCGGGCCCGGTAGGCGGCGTCGTGGAGGCCGGGGTGGTTGTCGGCGAGATGAACGTGCACCGCGCCGTCGGGGTCGGTGGTGACCGCCGAGTAGAGCTGGCCCTCCTCGAACATTCGAGCCTCCTGGTCTGAGTCGCTCCGGCCCGCTCACCGGAACCCTCACGGAACCACGTCGGCGAGGACGAGGGAACCGCTGCGCGGACACCTGTGCAACGAGCGCACGATCCGGCGGGCCGAGGGTGGAACACCCTGGTCAACCTGACCACTGGTGCCGGTCGGTGGCGTCGGTGCGTGGTTCCGGGCCAGGCGGCACGCTCACCGGTCGAGCACGGTCGACGAGGTCCGCAAGGCGAGCCTCCTCGGGGTGCATCGCCGTGCTTCGACCTGACTCCGGGGTGGTCACCGGCGGCGATCTTTCCGGGTTCGAACGCGACAACATCGACGACGGCCGACGGGCGGCGCCGTCCGTACCATCGGTCGCCATCACCATCCGGCCGAAAGGACTGTCGTGCCCGCCCTCACCTCGGCTCGGCGACGTGGCGCCGGTGTCGTCCCTGCCCTCGTCGGGGTGCTCCGCATCGTCGTCGGGCTGTTCTTCGTCCTCACCGGCAGCATGAAGTTCGTCATCCGCGCCGAGGAGGTCGAGCTCTTCGAGCGCTGGGGCGTGCCACTGCCGGAGCTCACCGTGCTCGGCACCGGCATCGTCGAGATCGTCGGAGGGATCACCCTCGCCGCCGGCGCGGCGATGCCGCTGCCCGCGGTGCTCCTCGGCGGGACGATGATCGGTGCGCTCGCCACGGCCGGGCGAGTCGACGGTGGACAGCACCTGATCCTGCCCTCGGCGCTGCTCGTCGTGCTTGCGACGATCGCTGCAGGACGCGGCGGCCGGTGGCTGCTGACCCGTCCATGGCGGCTCGGGCGGCCGGCCCCGTCGCCCCCGCCTTGACCGCACCACCGCACGACGGCCCGCCGCACCGACCGGACGACCGGCCTCGCGGCTCGCGACCGGCAGGACCGGGCCCGAGGACCGGTGGCGTGCCGCTCGGCGCTCCGTGGCGCTCGTCCACCGTGCCGGGCGGCCGACGTGGTTGCCGCGACGTCCGGATGCCGCTTTGCTGGGTCCGACCGCTGAACCGAGGAGGAACGCCCCGTGACCGACGCCAGCCTGTCCAGCCACGTGCACGACATGGACTTCACCCCTGACCCGGCGTTCGCTGCCCAGGCGAACGGCTCCGCTGACCTCTACGAGGCGGCAGCAGCCGACCACGAGGGCTTCTGGGCACAGCAGGCTCGCGACCGCATCACCTGGGCGGACGGGTTCGACACCGTGCTCGACTGGAGCGAGGCGCCGTTCGCGA
>JBOFJB010000311.1:0-10294 GCA_051650465.1 Dermatophilaceae bacterium
CTGGGCGGCGGTGGGTGTCACGGTGTTCTTTCTCTGCCGGTTGCCCTGGTGGGGGATCGACTGGCTGGCGCGGCCCTCCTGGCCGGAGTTACCGGGGCGAGTGCTGCAGAACGCGGTTACCCTCGGCGCGCTCGGCGCCCTGGTGCTGCTCTGGTGGCTCTCGCGGGCGCCCGCCGACGGCCCGTCGCTCGACACCGATGTGGATGCCGCCCGCGAGCCAGCAGATGCCGAGCGGGTAGGTAGGTAGGTAGGTAGGTAGGTAGGTAGGTAGGTAGGTAGGTAGGTAGGTAGGTAGGTAGGTAGGTAGGTAGGTTGGGGCATCACGGGTAGCAGGAGGATGGGGAATGGGGGGCTCGCGGGTGGCGATCACGCGCCGGATGTGGCTGGTGGCGGCCGGGTACGCGACGGTCGTGGCCGTGGGTCTGGTCGTCCAGCCTTCGGTGGCCTTGCGGGGCCTCGCGCTGTGGCTGGCCGTTGTCCTCGGGTCCCTCGTCGTCGCTGCCGTTGCCCTGCTCGTTCTGCTGGCGCGACGCCAGATGCGCGTCCTGGTTCCGGGGCTGGTCGTCGTCGGCGGGCTGCTGGTGCTGGTCGATGCCACGTTCGTGGGGATCGTCCTGCTCTTCGAACTGCTCTTCGCGACCACGATGTACGGCAGTCCCGGCTGGCGCGTGACGGCCTGGACCGTGTCCGGCATCGTCGACCTTGCTCTGGTCGCCGTCACCCTGGCCCGGAGCCGAGAGAACCTCGACCTCGCGCTGGTCAACATCACGGTCAGCATCCTGGCCGTGTGGTGGGCGCAGCACATCGGCCGGCTGGAGCAGCGCGTGTCTCGGGAGGAGGCCAGGGCCACGGCCCTGGCGTTGGTCGCGGTCCGCGAGTGCGAGCTGGCCGACGCGAAGAGCGCGCTGGCCGTCGAGGCGGAGCGAGTGCAGGTCGCCCGTGATCTGCACGACCTCGTCGCCGGCCGGCTGTCGGCGATCTTCCTGCAGGCGTCGTTGACCCGCGACGCGCTCGAGGCCGGCCGAGGGGCGGTCGAGCTGGTCGACGCGATCCGTTGGTGCAGCGAGGTCACCCTCCGCGAGACCCGCGACATGATCGAGCGGATGTCGTCTGGAGCCGTAGCTGACGCCACGGCACTGGCCGACGCCGCACGCCGTCAGTTCTGCCATACGCTCGACGTCGCGAGATCGCTCGAGGTCGATGTGGTGATCCAGGACGATCTTTCCCCGGAGTGGGAGCTGGCCTCCGCCGTGCTCTACATGGTGGGGCAGGAGGCCGTGGTCAACATGATCGCCCACGCGGCACCGTGCACGGCCACCGTGGTGTTGAGCTCCTCCGACGACGCAATTCGTCTCCACGCCCGCAACTCGGTCAGCGTCGGTCGATCCGGGTCTCCTGCGGGTCCGCGTTCCGGGCGGTCGAGTGGGAGGCGTGGTCACGGGCTGCGAAACATGTCCTCTCGACTCGCTCCACTGAACGGAACGCTGACCTTCGGCCCGGACCCGGTGGTGGCCGACCGGTCGTGGACGGTGACGGCCACCATCCCGGCCTCAGCCATCATGGTCGAGACGATGGCCTCCGTGTGCTGACCATGATCGGCGCGAGACGCACCCGTCGAGCACTTCCGGGCCTCAGTGCCGGGGCTCCCACCGGAAGCGACGAGCCGCGATCCAAGCAAACAACACGGTCCAGACCAGGTCGACTGCCCCACGGCCGAGCACTCCGAGCATTCCGAGCTCGCCGGTCCACCCGGAGCGGATGAGATCCACCGTGGCCGACATCGGAGCGAACGCCAGCACGTCGCTGATGGCACTCGGCAGCACCTCGTGGGGGATGTAGACGCCGGCAACCATCGGGAGCACGAAGATAGCTGGCAGCGTGGCAAAGGCCACCGACTCAATCGTTCGGCACAGTGCTGCCGTGGCCGCGGCCATGGCGATCATCAACCCTATTCCGACGACCAGCCCGACGACCGCGGAGATGGGCTGCCTCGGAAGGGGGTCGAACGTCACGGACAGTACCGCCGAGACGGCCACGATCTGGCCCACGGTAACCGCCGCATACATAGACGCGCCGCCGGCGAGAATCACCGCGTCCGACGTCTCTCCGGTGCGTAGCCGTTTGAGGACGAGCTCCTCCCGGCGAGCGACGTACAAGCCGGTGATCGAGAGATACAGGGAGAAGATCAGCAGGATTCCAGCCGCGGTGGACACCATGACCGGGCCGGCCGCCAGGCCGACGGAGCCGAGATCCAGCTGTTCCTGGACGAAGTCCATGGCCAGGATGAGCAGGAGCGGGACGACGAGCACGAAGACATAGTTGGACTTGATCCGGTTGAAGAGCCGCCACTCGACCCGGAACAGTGTGCCCAGTTGACGGAGCGGATAGGTGTTCACGGTGTTGTCCTCTCGTCGTCGGCTCGGGGTCTGTTCGCAATGTCGATGAACGCTTCCTCCAGCGACGCGGGCCGGGCCGTGAATCGATGGAGCGTGACTCCGTGGTCCGCGGCCCAGACCAACAGCCGCCGCGCGTCGTCCTGGAGCCGGTCGCTCTCGATCACGACTCTGCCGTCACGGTGCGCGGTCAGCCCGTCGAACGGGACATCGTGCGCAGCCGAACCGCCGTCGAGCTGGAACGACAAGGTCGACGGGTGGTCGGCGACGATCTGTGCCACCGTTCCGCAGGCGGCGATCCGACCCCGGTGCATGATCGCGACCCGGTCGGCAAGACTCTCGGCCTCCTCCAGGTCGTGCGTGGTGAGCACGATGGTGGAGCCCTGCTCCTGCAACCGCCGGATCAGTTTGCGGGTCGAATGGCGCCCCTCGGCATCCATACCCGCGGTGGGTTCGTCGAGGAACAGTAGGTCGGGCTGGGTGAGGGTGGCCGTGGCCAGGTCGAGCCGCCGTTTCTCACCACCCGAGAGGTTCTGCACCATCACCTGCGCGCGGTCCTGCAGCCCGGTCAGCTCTAGGGCTTCTTCCACCGGGCGGCATCCGGAGGAGGTCAGACCGGCCCACATCTGGACGCATTCGTGCACGGTGAGCTGCGAGATGAACCCGCCTTCCTGGAGCATGACGCCCGTTCGGGGCCGGATCTTGGCGCGGTCGGCGACCGGGTCGAGGTCACCGAACACGCGGACGCGGCCGCTGTGCGGGGAGGCCAGGCCCTCCAGGAGCTCGACCGTCGACGTCTTGCCGGCGCCGTTGGTGCCCAGAAGAGCGAACAGCTCGTTCTGGTGCACCTCGAAACTGACCCCGCGGACGGCCATGAAGGCCCCCTTGCCGCTCCCGTAGCGGCGGTGCACATCGTCGGCGAGGACGTAAGGAGTTGCTGTCGTCACGCGTCGGCCGGGGTGATGGTGCGGTCGAGCCCTGCGGCTCGGGACTTCGTGATCGTCATCTCCTGCTCTCGAAGCCGCACCAGCGCCTCCAGCGCATGGCCGTAGAGGTAGACGCTCTTCTCGCTGTAGCCACTCACCGCTTTGGTGAGCCCTTCGAACGCTTCGGATACCGCCTGGTCCAGCTTCTCCGGGTCGATGCCAGTCATTGCGTTCACCTTTCGATACGGATCGGGCGCGGACAAGCGCCACGATGGTCGGTGGGCGACGTCGACGCGTAGCAGTGGTCGATGTCGCCCCGGTCGGTTCTGTAATAGCACAAATGTTCATACCTGCATTGCGGCGGGGGTGGGGGACAAGTCGGGCAAGTCACGGATACCGTAGTGTCGGCGCAATGCGGACCGGGCGGCGAAATAGCCGCACATGCTGTGCACGGCCGGTCCGGGCGGGGTGGCCGACGAGCACAGGTACACGCCGCGCAGCGGGGTCGTGTAAGGGTCCCACCGTGCCGTGGGACGAATCAGGGACTGCCGCAGCGTCATCGCTCCACCCGCGATGTCACCGCCCACGTAGTTCGGGTTGTACGACTCGTATTCGCTCGCGGAGATTCCGCGGGAGGCGAGAACAGTGTCGGTGAAGCCTGGCGCGTATCGCTCGAGCTGCGGAGTGATGAGGCCGACCGGGTCTCGGGTGTCGCCATGGGGGACGTGGGCGTAGGCCCAGATCGGGCGCTTGCCATTGCTGGCTCGGGAGGGGTCGGTGGCCGCCGGGTCGACGACCAGGACGAACGGCTCGTCCACCCGGTGCCCCGCCGCGGTGGCGTTCTCGCGAGCCACGACACCGGCCCGCGTGCCGCCCAGGTGCACGGTGCCGGCCCTGCCCAGGACCGGGTCTTCCCACGGGATGGGTCCGTCGACGAGGTAGTCCGCCTTCGCTGCACCCGGTCCGTAGCGGTAACGGCCCAGGGCCCGCCGGTATCGAGGGGAGAGCCGCGAACCGGCGAGCGCGAGAAGCTCCTTCGGCCCGACATCCAGCATGACCAGGTTGACGTCACCCAGCTCGGCCAGGTCCCGCACTCGGTGCCCGGTGTGGACCTGACCGCCATGCGCGACGATGTCGGCCAGCATCGCCTCGGCGATCCGGGCACTGCCGCCGGCAGGCAGCGGCCATCCGGTGCTGTGTGCGACGTGGCCGAGCAGCAGCGCCACCGCCGCCGACGGGATGGAGGGCAGCTTGCCGACCGCGTGGGCAGCCACCCCGGCCAGCAGCGCGCCCGCCGCCTCGGTCGCGAACGGCGCCCCGCCGAGTCGCTGGGCAAGCACTCGGGTTCCGAGCAGCAGGCCGGCGGCCGGGTCACGCGGCACCGAGCGATGGTCGGCGAGCAGCAGGTCGACGACCGAGCGAGAGCGGGTCACGAGCGGTCCCAGGAGACGCGTCCATCGAGGGCCGTCGGGGCCGAGCTGGTCGGCGGTCCGCTCGAGGCTGCGCCACGCGACCGCGGCAGGCCGGCCAGGGATCGGGTGGGCGTAGGGGGCCTCGGGCTGGAGCAACTGCACGCCGCGGGTCGCGAGGTCGAACTGGCGGAAGAACGGCGATGCGGCGGCCATCGGGTGCACCGCCGAGCAGACATCGTGCTCGACATCCCGGTCGAACAGCGCCACGCTGCGCAGGCCGCCGCCGATGGTGTCGGCCTGCTCCCAGACCGACACCCGAAGCCCGGCCCGGGCGAGCACGACGGCGGCGGCCAGGCCGTTGGGGCCAGATCCCACGACGGCCGCGTCGGTCATGACAACGCCCCGACCGGTCGCAGCTGCTGGTCGGCCAGCCTCCGGTAGACCGCGTCGTCCTCGAGCAGCTCGGTGTGGGTGCCGTGGGCGCGCACCCGTCCATCCTCGAGGACGAGGATCCGGTCCGCGGCCATCGCGGTGGAGATGCGGTGGGCGATGGTCACCACCTGGCAGCGCGTGCCCAGAGCCGCCACCGTCTCACACAACGCCCGCTCGGAGTCCGAGTCCAGGTTGGACGTCGCTTCGTCGAGCAGCAGCACGGCGGGCCGGGCCAACAAGGCCCGCGCGATCGCTAGCCGCTGTCGCTGCCCGCCGGACAACCCGATACCGCGCTCGCCCAGCTCGGTCTCGAGACCGGAGGGCAGGGCGTCGATGACCTCGACCAGGTCGGCGGCCTCGAGTACCGCGGAGATCTCGGTCGCGGTCGCCTCCGGACACGCATAGGTGAGGTTGTCCCGCACCGTGCCGCGCATCAGAGCGGCGTCCTGCTCGACCAGCCCCACGAGCGCGCGCAGCCGGTCGAGTGGCAGATCTGCCGTGTCGACTCCCGCCACCAGCACTCGGCCCGACTGCGGAGACCGGAACCGCTCGACGAGCTGGAAGAGGGTGGTCTTTCCTGCCCCGGACGGGCCGACGATGGCGGTGACCCCGGTCGGCGGCAGCACGAAGGACACCCGGTCCAGCGCCGGAGCGTCCGTGTCCGGGTAGCTGAAGATGACACTGTCGAACTCGACAGCCGGAGCGCCCGTGACCGCGGGTGTGGCGGGACCGGGCCCGATGTTCTCCTGTGCCACGGCGGCCACCTGGGCGACGCGGTCGATGGCGGCTCGGCCCTGCTGGAACTCGGCCAGCCCGAGGAAGAACATCACCAGTGGCGAGACCAGGTAGAAGAGGTACATGACGAAGGCGGTCAGCTCGTCGATCGGCAGCGACCCGGTTGCGGTCCGGGCGATGCCCCAGGTGATGACCACCGCCAGCGAGACCTGGGTACCCACGTTGATCGCCGGCATGAACATCGCCGAGAGCCGGGTCACGCGGATGCCGCTGCGACGCGCGACATCGCCGAGTTCGGCAAGTCGTGCGGCCTCGCGCTCCTCGGCCCGGGATGCCTTCACCGTGGTCATCGCGCCGAGGACCCGAAGCAGCGCCGAGCCGAGGTCGCTGGTGTTCTCGCGGTTCTCGGTGGCTGCGACGCGGACCGCGCGCGCCAGCATCAGGGCGACCGCGGCGCCGCCGCCGAGGCATCCCACGGTGGCGAGCAGCAGTTGCCAGTCGATCCAGGCCATGACCGCGATACACCCGACCGCGGTGAGTCCGGTGGTGACCATCTGCGCGACCGAGGAGGTGAGTGCGAGCCGCGCCAGGGAGGTGTCGCCGAGCGTGCGGTTCAGGACGTCTCCGTGGTCGAGTTTGGTGAACGCCGGGATGGCGGAGCGCAGCAGTCGCCCGGTGATGGTCGTCCGAAGGTCGAGCACGATGTTCTCGCCGGCCACTCCGATGAGGTAAAGGTGTAGTGCTGCCAGCACGGCATCCGCCACGAACAGGGCCACGATCAGCAGGATCGGCGTGGTCGGTGACTCGTCGGCCGCCACGGCGGCGATGAGGTTGCCGATGAGCAGCGGCTGGAGCAAGGTAGCGACGGTGCCGAGCACGCCGAGCAGCAGGCCGGTGCCGAGCAGCAGGCGCTGCCGGAGAACGATGGCCGAGAGGTTCATGACCGCCCCTTGCCGAAGGCCAGAGACCCGATGAGGGTGAGCGCCGCGGCGATGAGGATCGCGTTCAGCCAGTCGATCCGGCCCGTCTCGCTGTCGTGGGAGAACAGCACGGCGATGGGGAGAGCGAAGCAGGACACGATCAGAATGCGCCCGATGGAGACTCTTGCCAGCATGGTGGGCTCCCGGTCAGTTCTCGAGGCTGCGGGCCAGGTACCAGTCGTACGGTTCCGGCCGCTGCGCCCGGTACCGGTGCTCGACGACGAAGCCGGCCTCCCGTAGGCATGCCGCCACGTCATCCGGCTCGATCAGCAGCACCTGCTCAGCGAACCGGACCGGTAGCGCCCCGTCCTTCTCGACGCAGGTCTGCATGGTGAGGACGTCGCCCTCGAGGGTCGTGGTGAAACTGGCATGGCCATCGTCATCCGGGGTGCGGATCCGCATGGTGTCGAGGTCGGCGAGCGGCCGGTACGTATCGACGCTGTAGTACTCCATGGAGAACGACGCGCCGGGTGTCACGACATCGTGGATGTGGCCGAGCGCCGTCACCAGCTTGTCGCGAGACCGGACGCAGGCCATCGACCCCATCGTCGAGTAGGCCGCGTCGAACCGGCGTTCCAGCGGTAGCGGCCGGCGGGCGTCGGCCTCGACGAGCTCGACGTTGGAGGGCACTCCGCCGGCGCGGAACTGCTCTAGCATCCACCGGGAGTTGTCGACGCCGACCAGGTGCCTAGCCAGCTCGGCGACCGGCCGAGCGACCCGGCCGGTCCCGACGCCGATCTCCAGCGCATCGGCGCCGGTAAGGTGGGGTCGAAGCCTGTCGATCGTCGCCTCGACCGGTACGGCAGAACCGATGAGCGAGTCGTAGACGGAGGACACCTCCTGGCCGTACTGCACGTCGAGCGTCATGGCTGCACCGTTTCGTAGTCGAGGATCAGGTCGTACTTGGGGTCTTCGCTGTGGTCGTAGCCGGAGTAGCGCACGAGCATCACCTGGAACAGCGGGTAGCTGGCTTCGGGCGTCAGCCGGTGGCGAACGAAGTCGTTGATGAGCCGATAGGCGGACTCGCGGGCCGCCTTGTGCAGGGGTGTCATCGCGCCCGGGTTGTTGGCGAGCGTCGAGGCCACATCGAAGACGGCCTTCTCCAGGCGCCGCCCCGGGAACCAGATCGCGTGCACCATCCGCCGCGGTTCGATCGTGTACACCTCGCGCCACTCGGTGAACCGGTCGCGGTCCTCGTTCGCCAGCCGGTAGAGGAAGTGCTGGTCCTCGACCGCCGGGTTCGGGGCGAAGAACCGCCAGTTCGGGATGAGGATGCCGGTACCCGTTCGATCCAGCTTGCGGGCCTTGTCGTAGCTGCGGTCCGGGTGCTGGCCGAGCACTGTCGCCACGAACCAGCCGCCGAAGATCGCCGGAACCGCGCGCTCCATGACTGCGGTGATGACTGAGGTGTTCACACGGCCTCCTTCGACCGTAGCTGGGTCGCCGTGCTCTCGGCATTCGGCGCAGGTCCGGCAGTAGGTGAGTCCGGTTCACCACGAGTCGAGTTGGCGACTCCGCCGGCCGGGGCGAGCGCGGCTGCGACGTCCTGCGGGTCCAGCCCGGCGGTGCACCGCCGGATGACGCCCGCCGTCTGTGGGGCGTACTCGACGCCGGCGATGACGGAGAGGTGCGTCGCGCCGTCGATAACGGCGACCTCTCCTCCGGTCCCGGAAGCGACGTACTCCTCGTAGAGTTCGCGTTGCTCGGGGCTGGAGGTCAGGGTCGCTCCGGCGGCCACCACCGACACGGGAACCCGCAGGTCGTCCAGGGGCCGACCACCGTCGAGCATGAACGGGTAGCTGTAGTCCCACTCGCGATGAGCGGCTCGCCAGGTCGAGACGGCCGAGGTCTCGATACCCAGCCTCCGGCGGTAGGGGCTGCCGTCGGCGAAGGCGAGCAGACCCTTCTTGTCGACCAGGAGGCCGGCGCCGAACAAGGCGGACCACGAACCGAGGGACATGGTGAGGTCGACCCCGCGCGATCCTTCCCGCTGCGCCCGGCTGTGCACCAGCTCGCGAGGATGGGTCGGGTCGACCAGCACGACATCGTGTACCCGGTCGGAGAGGACGTCGGCCGCCCGATGGACGAGATAGCCGCCGAGGGAGTGCCCGGCCAGCAGGCACCGCCTCGCCGGGGCCACGGTCTTGCGGACGAGCTCAGCCAGATCGGACACCGACTCGTTCAGCGAGTACGGGTCCTGGCAGCGGCGCAGCGAGCCGCGGTATCCGGCGCGGTCGTACAGGATGACGGTCGTGTCGAGGTCGATGTGGTCGGCCACCAGGAGCCAGAACAGGGAGGTGCTCATCAGTCCGGCCTCGCAGACCAGCGTCGGGCCGTCCGGCGACCCTCGCCGCACGTGGTAGCTGAGCAGGTTGCCGCTGGCGCACTTGACCTGGCGCCGGTCGAAACCTTGGTGCCTCTCGTGGAGTCGCACGGTGGCGTACAGTTGATGCGCCACTCCGGCGGTCAGGCAGCCCGCGAGGCCGACGGCGGTGAACTGGGGGAACGTTGCCGGTGTCACGATCCGCTCCTCGCGCCCTTGGCGAGTGCTCGCACGGCCGGGTAGGTCGCCATGAAGGCCCAGGCGAACCGGGACAGGCCCATCAGCCGGGCGTTGGCCACGTGGAACCCGGCCATCACGAGCAGCCCCGCGTCGATGTACTTGCCGCGCTTCAGCAGCAACAGCGGGAAGCCGCACTCCACGACCAGAACTCCGTGGCACAGCATCCGGGCGAGGGCCGGGTACTTCTGCAGCTGAGCGAAGAACCACTCGTCACCGTAGGTTCGAGTCCGCATGATGCTGACCAGAGCATCGCCCGAGCGCCACGCCGGACCAGGAAGTTTCGCCCATCCGGACGCACCGTACGACAGCACCGTCTGGGCGCCGATGAACTGCACCGCTGCCGCGCGCGTGGAGTCGGAGCCGCCGGCGCGGCCGAGGGCGGCGGCGGACTGGACCAGGAAGGAGACCTGGTCCGACCCGTCGGTGCCGAACAGGTGTCGAGGGTAGATGGCGATCTGGCTGGCGACGAGGTACAGGTCGGCGACCGCTCGGACGGCGTTGCTCCGGGTGGGACCGATGAGCACCGCCGCCGCGACGACGCGGGAGGCATGCAGCGCTTGGGTGACGGGCTCCCTGGCGACCAGGTTTCGCATCCTCGAGACCAGGGCGGTCTTGGCAGGTACCTGGGCTTCGGTGTGGGTCCAGTCGTTGAGGCCGCCCGGCTGTCGGTCGACGCGGCGTGCCATGTATTCCAAGCTGGAGATCAGGTGGGTCGCCGCCGACAGTCGTTCGGCGGTGGTGAGCGGTTGCGCGAACGCCGAACTCGCGACGCTGCGGGTACGTGAGAGCACTGGCTGGTCCTGACGTCGGGGAGGCGGCGGAGGAAGTCGTGGTGGGCCCGGCACCGGGCCCA
>JBOFJB010000312.1:0-3445 GCA_051650465.1 Dermatophilaceae bacterium
AGTTCCCGGCGTCGTCGTACTCGGCCGCCATGCCGTAGAGCGTCGGGTCGAACTCGGCCTGGTTCGCGCCGTCCTCGTTGGCCTGCTTGAGGCTCAGGCTGATCCGGCGACGCTCGAGGTCGATGTCGATGACCTTGACAAAGATGTCCTGGCCGACGGTGACGACCTGCTCGGGCAGTTCGACGTGCCGCTCAGCGAGTTCGGAAATGTGCACCAGACCCTCGATGCCGTCGTCGACCCGGACGAAGGACCCGAACGGCACGAGCTTGGTGACCTTACCCGGCACGACCTGACCGATGGCGTGGGTACGAGCGAAGTGCTGCCACGGGTCTTCCTGGGTCGCCTTGAGCGACAACGAGACCCGCTCGCGGTCCATGTCGACGTCGAGCACCTCGACAGTGACCTCGTTACCCACCTCGACAACCTCGGACGGATTCTCGATGTGCTTCCACGACAACTCGGAGACGTGGACGAGGCCGTCGACCCCGCCGAGGTCGACGAACGCACCGAACTTGACGATCGAACTGACGACACCGCTGCGGACCTGGCCCTTGCCGAGTTCCTTGAGGAAGGTCGTGCGCACCTCGCTCTGGGTCTGCTCGAGCCACGCCCGGCGGGACAGCACCACGTTGTTGCGGTTCTTGTCGAGTTCGATGATCTTGGCTTCGATCTCCTTGCCAACGTACGGCTGAAGATCGCGCACCCGACGCATCTCGACCAGCGAGGCCGGGAGGAAGCCGCGCAAGCCGATGTCGAGGATCAAGCCACCCTTGACCACCTCGATCACCGTGCCGGTGACGACACCGTCTTCATCCTTGATCTTCTCGATGGTCCCCCACGCCCGCTCGTACTGCGCCCGTTTCTTGCTGAGGATGAGGCGACCTTCTTTGTCCTCCTTCTGGAGGACAAGCGCCTCGACCTCGTCGCCGACGGCGACGACCTCGCCCGGGTCGACGTCGTGTTTGATCGACAACTCACGCGAGGGGATGACGCCCTCAGTCTTGTACCCGATGTCGAGCAGCACCTCGTCGCGGTCAACTTTGACGATTCGACCCTCGACGATGTCGCCGTCGTTGAAGTGCTTGATGGTCGCGTCGATCGCGGCCAGGAGGTCTTCCGTGGTGCCGATGTCATTGATCGCAACGGCAGGAGCGGTCGTGTCGACCGTGCTGGCAGTCATGTAGTAGGAACTCCGATGTGGACAGGTGGGTCGGCGGGATGATGTGGACGCCCACGCGAGCCACCGATGACACACGTGTGCATTGGCACTGTACCGGGCGCCACGAGGGCGGCAAAGCAGCGGCCCGACCCATCGCGGATGCGCCCACCTGAAGCGAACTGCTGGCACCTCGTCGTCATGCCCCCCGCGAGTCGTACTCGCGCGAACGGGCTGCGATCGGTGACCACCAATCGCCGCCGCGACGCGGTCGACGAGTGGCCGCCGATCAGGCGCCGCGCGGCGACATCCGAACCGGTGTGCGCCAGGGAAGGCGACGATGCGCTGGCCGCGGCCCGCGGCAACCGCCGAACTAGTGGGCAGCGTCGTGCCAGGAACGACCCACTCCGACACTGACGTCGAGCGGCACTTCACCGAGGTCGATGGCCGAGCCCATCTCGCGCCGCACCAGCGCCTCGAGCGCCTCGCGCTCCCCCGGCGCCACCTCGAGCACGAGTTCGTCGTGCACCTGGAGCAGCATCCGGGAGCGGGCACCCTCGGCGCGCAACGCGGCGTCCACGCCCTTCATCGCGAGTTTGATGATGTCGGCGGCTGAGCCCTGGATCGGCGCGTTGAGCGCCATCCGCTCGGCACCCTCGCGGCGCTGCCGGTTGTCACTGGTGAGGTCGGGGAGGTAGCGGCGCCGGCCGAGCATGGTCGCGGTGTACCCCATGGCCCGGGCCTGGGCGACGAGCTCGCGGAGGTAGTCGCGGACGCCACCGAAGCGGGCGAAGTACTCGTCCATCAACTCCTGCGCCTCGCCGGTCGAGATGGTCAACTGTTTGGACAGCCCGAACGCCGAGAGCCCGTACGCCAGGCCGTAACTCATCGCCTTGACCTTGCTGCGCATCTCGAGCGTGACGTCGGCCGGCGCCACCCCGAACACCCGCGCACCGACGAAACGGTGCAGATCCTCCCCCGTGCGGAACGCCTCGATCAGCCCGTCGTCGCCGGACAGGTACGCCATGATGCGCATCTCGATCTGGCTGTAGTCGGCCGACATCAGCGACTCGAACCCCTCGCTGACGACGAAGACCTCACGGATGCGGCGGCCCTCCTCGGTGCGGATCGGCACGTTCTGCAGGTTCGGCTCGGTCGACGACAACCGGCCGGTGGCCGCGATGGTCTGCAGATACGTGGTGTGGATGCGCCGGTCGGCGGCCACCGACTTGATCAGGCCCTCGACGGTGACCCGGAGCCGGGCGGTGTCGCGATGGCGCAGCAGCGCCTCGAGGAACGGGTGCTCGGTCTTGACGAAGAGATCGGCGAGCGCGTCGGCATCAGTGGTGTAGCCGGTCTTGGTGCGCTTCGTCTTCGGCATGCCGAGCTGGTCGAAGAGCACCTCCTGGAGCTGCTTCGGGCTGCCGAGGTTGACGTCGTGCCGGCCGATGGCGTCATAGGCGTCGAGCTTGGCCTGACGCATCTTGGCGTCGAAGTCGGCCTCGAGCGCGGTGAGCGCGGGCTCGTCGACAGCGATACCGACCCGTTCCATGCCGGCGAGGATGCCGACCAGCGGTAGCTCGAGATCGTGCATGAGCCCGGTGCCGCCGGTCTCCTCGAGCCGCTCCCCCAGTACGGTCGACAGCTCGAGCACCGCGCGGGCCCGCACCATCGCGTCGCGCGCCGTGGTGTCGTCGTCGGCCTCGAAGTCCAGCAAGCCCTGGGTGCCCGAACCCTCCGTCGCCGGCCCGGCCTCGGCCTTGAGCTCGCGGCCGAGGTGGCGCACCACGAGATCCTCGAGGTCGTAGGCACGCTGGTCGGGGCGCACCAGGTAGGCAGCGAGCGCAGTGTCGGTGCGGATGCCGCGCAGCGCGAAGCCGCGGGTGACCAGTGCCTGGAGTTGCGGCTTGGCATCATGCAGTGCCTTCGGGGCGTCGGGATCGGCCAGCCACCTGGCGACCACAGCCTCCTGGTCGGGGTCGAGCGCGGTGAGATCGAGGTGTGCGGTGCCGCCGCTCTCGGCCGCGAACGCGAGGGAACCGGCATCCCCGACCTCGTCTCGGCCGACAACGAGCCCGTGCGGCTCCTTCGCCGCCAGCGGATCACCGAGATGCGCGAGTGCGTCGTCGAATGAGAATTCGGCGCCTCCCAGGTCGAAGCCGCCCTCGACCTCGTCGGACTCGACCTCGAAGGTCGCGAACAGCCGTTCGCGGAGCACCCGGAACTCGAGGCCGTCGAAGACGCGGTGCACCTCCTCACGGTCCCACGAGCGCCGCTCGAGGTCGTCGA
>JBOFJB010000313.1:0-5639 GCA_051650465.1 Dermatophilaceae bacterium
CTCGAAGGTCTCTCCCAACTGCTGCGCAACATCGAACTCATCCGTAGCCACCTCAACCCGTCGCTGCATGTCTCAACGATCCTGCTGACGATGTACGACGGACGAACGCGGCTCTCGGCTCAGGTCGCCGATGAAGTGCGTGAGCACTTCGCGGAGCAGACTCTCCGGGCTAGCGTTCCTCGCTCAGTGCGCATTTCCGAGGCGCCCAGTCACGCCCAGACGGTCATGACCTACGACCCCTACAGCAGCGGCGCACTGTCCTATCTGGAGGCTGCGGTAGAACTCGCTGAACGTGGCGCTCCTACCGAGGTAGGCGATGGCGACAACCTTCCCCTAACGTCAACGAAGGAAAACGCGTGAGCGAGAAGAGACGTGCGCTAGGCCGTGGGCTTGGCGCCCTGATCCCGAGCGGGTCTGCCACGAGCGTCACCGACCGACCTGTCGACGTGTTCTTCAAGGACCGGGAAGGCGCTTCAGGTCCGGCGGACGGGCCGTCAGTCGCTCCCGTCCACCCGGTAGAGCCGCCATCCGAGGTGACCGCGGCGCGTCATCCATCAGAACTAGACGGTCCCGGGCTTGCGCCCGTGCCTGGCGCAACCTACGCGGAAGTTCCTCTTGACGCCATCAGGGCGAACCCTCGTCAGCCACGGACCGCGTTCGACGAGGACGCGCTTGCCGAGTTGGTGCACTCGATCCGAGAGATCGGCGTACTCCAGCCGGTTGTGGTTCGCCCGGTAACGCCCAGCGCCAACGACCCGGTGCGCTACGAGATCGTCATGGGGGAGCGCCGCTGGCGGGCATCACGGGAAGCGGGGAAACAGACCGTTCCAGCCATCGTCAAAGAGACCGACGAGGACGATCTACTTCGCGATGCGCTTCTGGAGAACCTGCATCGCAGCCAGCTAAACGCACTCGAGGAAGCTGCCGCCTACCAGCAACTCCTCGACGACTTCGGTTGCACCCAGGAAGAACTCGCCCAGCGAATCGGCCGCTCTCGCCCACAGGTGTCGAACACCTTACGTCTGCTTAGGCTCCCGCCAGTGGTTGCCCGCCGTGTGGCTGCCGGCGTGCTCAGCGCAGGCCACGCGCGAGCACTGCTAGCCCTCTCCGACGCCACGGCAATGGAACGCCTGGCGCAGCGGATCGTCGCCGAGGGACTTTCCGTCCGAAGTGTTGAGGAGGTAGTTGCGCTTGGTGACACCGCATCGGCCGAGACGGCCACCCGCCGACCTCCGCGGCCAGGCGCACGTCGACCGCAACTTGACGATCTTGCAGCCGGCCTGTCCGATCGCCTCGAGACGCGGGTTCGTATCGCCCTTGGCCAACGCAAAGGCCGCCTTACTGTCGAATTCGCTTCGGTCGATGACCTCAATCGCATCCTCGACACGATGGGTCTACGGAGCGAGATCGCCGCTGAGGACGTCGCCGCTGACTACTGACGGCAGGACCAGCAGAAAGAGAGGGCGTAAACCGTTGGGGTACAACGGTTTACGCCCTCTCGGCGTGGATGCTTCATTCGAGGAACGACTCGAGTTCGCGAAGGAGTTTGGGCTTCGGAAGGGCTCCGAGAATCGTCTTGACGATCTCGCCGTTCTGGTAAACGTGCATCGTAGGGATGCTGGTGATGCCAAGTTTCCCGGTGATCTGCGGATTGTCGTCGATGTTGAGTTTGACAACGCTCATCTTGTCACCATGGTCGCGGGCAATCCCGTCCAGCACCGGGGCCACAGCGCGACACGGGCCACACCACGGTGCCCAGAAGTCGACGAGAACCGGCTTGTCACTCCGGAGCACGTCGGCGTCGAACGTGGCGTCGCTAGTGGCGGTGACAGCGGCCATGATGCAGTCCTTTCAACGGGTGGATACGGCTTCGGTGAGGGGAGTAGTGAGTCGCGTGGCGGCACAATTGTCATCCATCGCGACACTGGCGGGCTCGTGGTTGGCAAGGAACCGTTCGGCATCCAAAGCAGCGGCACATCCCGACCCAGCGGCCGTGATGGCCTGGCGATACGAGTGGTCGACCAGGTCGCCCGCGGCGAAGACGCCAGGCACGTTGGTGCGGGTGGTGCGATCTTCGACAAGTACGTAACCCTGAGCGTCCAGGTCAATCACGCCGGCGACGAGTTCGTTGCGAGGGTCATGCCCGATGGCGACGAACAGGCCGCTGACCGAAAGGTCTCTCGTTGCTCCAGTGATGTTGTCCCGCAACGTGATCGACCTCAGACGTTCCTCTCCCGAGATGGCCTCTACCGTGCTGTTCCACGCGAGTTGAATCTTCTCGTTGGCGAAGGCCCGTTCAGCCATGATCTTGGAAGCCCGCAACTTGTCACGACGATGCACCAGGGTGACCGAGCGGGCGAACTTGGTGAGGAAGATGGCCTCCTCGAGCGCGGAATCGCCGCCGCCGACCACAGCGACATCGTGGTCGCGGAAGAAGAACCCGTCGCAGGTGGCGCACCAGGAGACTCCGTGGCCGGAGAGTCGCTTCTCATCCGGTAGGCCGAGTTCACGGTAGGCCGACCCCATCGCGAGGATGACGGTACGCGCTCGGTGCTCTCTACCCGAGGAGTCGCGCACGCTCTTGGTGCCGCCGTGCAGGTCGACATGCTCGACATCGTCGGTGACGATCTCCGCGCCAAAGCGCTCGGCCTGCGCGCGCATGTTCAACATGAGGTCCGGACCCATGATGCCGTCTCGGAAACCGGGGAAGTTCTCCACCTCGGTCGTGTTCATCAACGCACCCCCCGCAGTGACCGACCCCTCGAACACCAAAGGCCTCAGGTTCGCCCGCGCGGCATAGACCGCTGCGGTCCACCCGGCAGGACCTGAGCCGATGATGATGACGTTGCGGATATCGGTGGTCACGAACACATCCTCTGGTGGTGGGCGATCGACAGGATCGCTAGGTCCCGGCATCCGCTGGCGTCAACTAATCCTAGAGCCGCCTGATTCCCTGGTGACTCCCGCGTCCCGACCCGGGTCGGTGTTGTCGGCGTGCCGTCAGCGCTGAATGCGCAACCGATAGGTGTGTCGAAGACGTGAGAAGTTGCCGACACCAGGACCGCTGCGCCAACTGATCGTGAACCCGACAGGCTAGGCAGCGCAGGTCTTGCCGTGCTTCACGTTCACCAGCGGGACGCCTCACCACGAGGTCACCGACGGCGAGGTCGGTGCGGACATGAAACCGACAGTCAGCCGGTGACCACGACCTCGTCAAGGACCGCTCGCCGCTTACCGTCATCATCGACCGACATCTTGGTGTACCAAACGATGACGTACTGGCCGACGAGGTTCGCCGGGACGTCGAACGATATCTGTCCACGTGCACCAGCACGTTCGCCGACCTTGGTCGCCCCATCCAGCCTCGCGTCTGGTCCCAGGAACACCTGAACATCGTTGGCAACTGGGATGTCGAGCCGGACCTGCCGTGGCTTCTTGTTGGGTCCGAGATCGACGACTAGACCCAGCCCCTTTTTCAGGCCTCCGAAATCGACGTCGCGGTAGTTGTCGGAGTACCAGCCGGTGCTCGGGTCGCCGTCGTATGCCTTGGGAGTGAGGTCCTCGTTCTCGTCGCCGTCGCCCTCGGGGTCGTACGACCGCACGCCGAGCACTGCGAGGGGCTCGGCCGGTGGGGGCGATCCGGGCGAGGCCGTCGTCGGGGGTGCTGAGGGGGACGCTGCTGAGGATGGTTCGGATGACGCGGCCCGCGGTGCCGAATCGCTCTCGTCAAAACCGAGGTCGCCGGTGCCGGAGCCGATCCGGGTTACCCCCCAGATGCCGATGAACAGCGAGAGAATGACGAAACCAGCGACGATACCGATCGCCAACCGGGAGTCGTCGCGGCTCAGCGATGCCGTCGGCGCGAGGGGAGCGGGCGTGACAAGCGGGTCGCTCGCGGCCGGGTCGCTGACAGCGACCGTTCCAGGTGGCTCGCCCCACACCGCGCCGATCGCCCGGACGCCCGATGCTGAGTTCGGAGTGCGCTCCGTCTCCCGCAGTGCGGTGTTGACCTGTTCACCGCGGTCGCCAGCGAGCTCTTCCCGAGCGGGGATGGCGCGACGTTCGGACATCCGGTTGGCGGCGCGACGGGACAGGCCGCCGACGCGATCGCCAACGCGGCTGAGCGCTCCGGTAACCGCGGCGGTCGCGGCGGTGGCGCCTTCCGCGGCGGCCGCGCCGACGGTCTTGGCCGTACCAGTACCCGGCGGGTCCGAGGCACTCGGCATGGCAGCGGGAGCCCCGTTCGACGGTGGTCCGCCGGCCTGCGGCGCGGTGCGGGCCAGAACCCGGGTGTGTTCCGGGATCGCCCCCGAGTTGTCTCGACCGGAGGTGTCGGATGCCGACGAGGTCCACTCGCGTCCGGTGGTGTTCTCGACCGAGATCGACCTCTCGGCCTCGTCGTCATCGTCAGATGCCGCTCCGTCGCCGGTGCGCGCGACGAGTTCACGGTGATGGTCAACCACGGTGGCTGCCATCGGCAGGACGCCCGGGTCGGCGCCATCCTCCTGCGCCTGAGTCTCGATGGGCTGTCCAAGCACTTGGCGGGTCGGCCACGGCGCAACCTGGCGGGCATAGTCGCCGGGAGAGGTGGGGCCATGGTCGTCGTTGAGGGTAAGGCGGCACAACGCGTCGAGGTCGCGAGGCACACCAGCCGCGATCTCGGACGGAGCAGCCACCCCGCCGGTCACTCGCGGTGCGACGCCCAGCCCGGAGCCACCTGACCCGAGCGGCCAGAGACCGGTCAACCCGGCGTACGCGAGCGCGACCACGCTCAGCGCGTCCTGACGGCCGGCCTCGCCGGCGTCGACCCCATCCGCGCCGGCGCGGACGGCGGCGGTCTCCAAGCCACGGACGCGGACATCTCCGTCGGTAGTGCGGAGCACATCATCCGGGGTGAGGTCGAGATGGTGCATGCCGCGCTGACGTGCGGTCTCCAGGGCTGCCGCAACCTCTCCCGAGAGCCGACGAACCTCATCACCCGGGACTCCGCCCCCGACGACGAGTTCGGTCAGGCTTCGGGCATCGTCGAGATCTTCCTCGACGACGTAGGCGACGTCGGGGTCGGCACCGACGTCGAGGATCCGGACGAAGACCGGGTGGCTGACTGACGCGGCCCGGCGTGCTGCGTCGAGAAGGTCAGCGGTCCGCGGGTCGTCGGCCGGGACGGCAAGGATGGAGACCCGCCTGCCGAGGGTGGTGTCGTCGGCATCCCATCGCTCCGTACCCGACCGCTGCTCCAGGCGCCGACGGACGGTGTACCGGCCGCCGAGGACAGTGCCGGGTCCCACACCCCTCACCGTGGCTCCTTCCGGTTGTGGTCCGCGGCGTATGCCATCTCATCTCGCACGGCGCGAAGATGGATGGTGCCCATCGTAGGCGCACCGGTCTCAACGGACCGGCAGCCGGCGGAGCAGCGGTTCGACGGCGCGAGCCACTTCGCGCACCCCGAGCAAATGTGCGGCGCCCCAGGTGAACCCGAGTTGCACGACCCCCGCCACCACGAGCACCACGACCCCGTCGACGAGAGCGGGCACGCCACGGTCTGTGCCGAGGTCGGGGAGGAAGGTGCGCACGCCGAGACCGAGCATCATCGCGATGGCGAACGCCGGCGCGGCGAGCCGGGCCAGCATCCCCGATGC
>JBOFJB010000314.1:0-1662 GCA_051650465.1 Dermatophilaceae bacterium
GTTCGGCGCCGAGTGGGCCAAGGCCGGCGGGTGGCTCTCGCCGCACACGACCTTCGACGCCGCGAACTACCCGAACGACACCACCCGGCAGATCGCGACGATCGCCGCGGACGCCGACGTCTTCCGCTTCGACGGCTCCGACGTCATGCCCAAGGAGGTCGGCTCGGGCACGTTCTGGACCGGGATGGTGCAGTGGATGAGCGGGCAGCAGTCCTCGAAGCAGGCCGCCGACGCCATCGAGGCGTCCTGGCCGAAGGCCGCGTCGTGAGCACCACGACGACCACCCAGCCGCCGGGCCGGTCGATCACCCCGGATGCCGGCCCGGGCGCCGAGCCGCCCGACCGCGGAGGGCGGGCGGACGTCATCCGCATCGTCGTCGGCGTGCTCGGGATGGCGCTCGTCGTCTGGGGCGTCGGCAACCTCTTCCTCGCCTTCGCGTTCTACCCGCAGTGGTTCGGCAACCGGGTGTTCATCGGCGTGCTCGCGATCGTCGCCGGGGTCGGCGGCGCCGCGGCGCTGTTCTGGTTCCTCAACATGTTCGTCGAGGCGCTGCCGCGGCGGCTGGCGGCGGGCGTCATCCCCTACGCGTTCCTGCTGCCGGGGCTCGGGCTGATCGCCCTGGTGCTGCTCTACCCGACGTACCAGACGGTCGTGTACTCCTTCGCGAACGCGGACAGCACGGCCTGGGTGGGGCTGGACAACTACCGCTCGATCCTCGGCGACGGCGCGTTCTGGAGCTCGATCGTCAACAACCTGCTCTGGCTGGCCGTCGTGCCGGCGGTGACGGTGGTGTTCGGCGTCCTGGTGGCGGTGCTCGCCGACAAGCTCGGCGCCACCGGCGAGAAGGCGTCCAAGGGGCTGATCTTCCTGCCGATGGCGATCTCCTTCGTCGGCGCCTCGGCGATCTGGGGGCTGGTCTACGCGTACAACGACCCCGGAGCGGACCAGACCGGGCTGCTCAACGCGATCTGGGTGGGCCTCGGCGGCGAGCCGCAGACCTGGCTGAGCATCTCGACCGGGAGGCTGAACTCGTTCCTCATGATGGTGATCCTGGTCTGGCTCCAGGTCGGCTTCGCCATGGTGCTGCTGTCCTCGGCGATCAAGGGCGTGCCGCAGGACACCCTCGAGGCGGCCCGCATCGACGGCGCCAGCGAGGTGCAGATCTTCTTCCGGGTCGTTGTCCCGCAGATCCAGGGCACCATCATCACGGTCTTCATCACCGTGCTCATCCTCGTGCTCAAGGTGTTCGACATCGTCTACGTCCTCACCAACGGACGCTTCGAGTCGAACGTCATCGCCAACCTGTTCTTCAACGAGCTGTTCGCGAACAGCCAGGCCGGCCGGGCGACAGCGATCGTCGTCATCCTGCTGCTGGCGGTGGTGCCGATCCTCGTGTACCAGGTGCGCCACTTCCGGGCCGAGGAGGCGAGCCGATGAGCCGCTCGCTGATGCGCGACGGCCGGCCGCGCAGCTGGTTCTCGATGGCCGCCATGACGGTGCTCGCGCTGCTGTGGACCGTGCCGACGCTCGGGCTGCTGGTCACCTCGTTCCGGAGCCGCGACGACGCGGTGTCCTCCGGCTGGTGGACCTCGCTGGCCGACCCGTTCGGCACCGGGTGGACCTTCGCCAACTACCGCGGCGTGTTCGAGGGGACCGACCTCG
>JBOFJB010000315.1:0-13422 GCA_051650465.1 Dermatophilaceae bacterium
ACCACACCAGAAGCCGCGAACTCAGCGGTTCGTCGAGCCGGGCGAGCAGCACGTACCTGAAGTGCGATGCCAGCGCGATACCCGCAGCGGTGAGCACGGTCGACGTCAGCAGGTTGACGCTGATCGCCCCGGTCACCGCGCCGAGCACGGCCGCCGTCATCGAGATGCCGTACATCACCAAGGCCAGTACTTGGGTGGCGGTGAACCAGAAATCGGCGGTGGTCACCGGACGGCGCAACAGCCACAGCGTTCCCCAGCAGAAGGAGCGGCACCAGCGCAGTCGTTGACGCACCAGATGCGACATCCGCGACGGGAGCGCCGAGTAGGCCACCGCTTCCGGCTGGAACTCACACCGTCCGAGTTCCTTGGCGAAGAGCGTCATGATCCGGTCGTCACCAGCACGGACCGGCCGAGAGAGGAACTGCTGGCCGAGGAAGCGGTCGAGGTTGCGCCGAGGAACCTCGCCGCGGTACGCCGCGAGGATGCCGCAGTTCACCCGTACCGAGCCGAACGCACCTTCGGCCATCCGGCCGTGGATGAACGACATGACGAATCCCACCTCGATGATCCTGGTCAGCAGCGACTGCGCCTGGTTCTGTCCGTAGGCGGTGCCGGCCACGCTCATCACTTCGGGCCGGCAGAACGGGATGAGGAGCCGGTCGATCGCGTCGTGGCGAAGCACGGTGTCGGAGTCGACCGTCACGAAGATGTCGGCGTCGGAGCGGCCGTAGGCGTAGGCCTGTGCGTGTCGCTTGCCCTGGTTGGGTTGCCGGTGCTGATTCACGGTGACCCCGGCGGCCACCAATTCGGCCACGGCGGGTCGCACCTGGTCGGTGTCGAGCACCGCGAAGGGCTGGCCGTCGCGGATCGAGCCGTCGTCGACGACCCACACGGCGCGGGGGAGCCGGGCCTGCGCGGCGATGCTCCGCAGTCCGGCGGCGAGCAGGTCAGGGTCCTCGTTGTAGACCGGGACCACGACGTCGACCCGCAGCAACGACAGATCGACGGCCGGGTCGGCCACGTGCCGCCGGGCGGCGAGGCTTGCTGCGGCCTTGAGTGCCAGGTGACACCACATGAACGTGAAGCACAGCGCGAAGTTCGTCAGTTTGGCGGCGTAGGTGAGGTGGTTGATGAGCAGGCCGGTGAGGAGGGCCAGCATGGCTATGGAGTACGCGAAGTACCCGGGTCCGAACGACATCGCCGAATCCCCCGGCTCAGACTCGGACGCCCGGCAAGACCCGGACGGCGATGACGAGTCCGACCACAGCCCCGAGACCGCCGACGGCAAGCCAGGGCTGGCCGAAAACCATTGCCTCACAGAAGTTTTGGATGTAGGTGATCGCGTCTGACATGAGCATCCTCGCTGGACCTGGCCGGGTGGCGTGCGCCGGCGGTTCGGCGCGTGCCGACGCTGGCATGTGGAAAGTGGGTGGTGTGGCTCGATGGTGCGGGGGCCTGGCCGAATCCGCGCCGGATGGCACGTGTGCCCGACCGGTGCTACGTCACAGGTCCCCATACATTCGAAGACGCCATCGTCACGTTGAGGTATGCCCTGCGATGGGACGTCGTCGTCCCCCGAAACCATAGGTCGGCGAATCGAGCGACGGGAGCCCAGCCCACCGCTGTGCGACTAGATAACCAGACCGACGCCGCTCCGACGCAAGCCCGCGGCCCAGATGAACACCAGGTCTTTACCTAGCGCGGCAGAAGTTTGACGTTCGTTGTCTACTCTTTACGTTCCGCTTACACTGCGGAAGCGCGTACCGGGCGTCACGTTGGGGTGGAATGACTGCAGCCGCAGGGGCTCCTCGTGGATGTCGGTCGTAGCCACTCGCCGTCACTGTCGTCGGTGCGTCGCCCGCCGCGGCTTTGTGCCGCCTCAACGGCGACGCGATGACCCGACCACAGCATCTGGAGGAGTTGGATGATCGACGACGACCTGGTGGCGTCGCGTGCGCCCGAGGCGAGCCCGGCACCGCACCCACCCGGGTCTGTCGCGGTCTCGGCATCGCCCGGAGCGCCCGAGCCGGCAGCGCCGGTGCGCTCCAGTGGACATCGTCAACGGTCGCGCACGGTCGTCCTGGTCTCTCGCGGACCCGCCAGTGCGCTGGTGGAGCGGTTGGCCGATGTCGGTGTCGTGGCGGTTGTCGTTGTGGAACCGCAGGTGACCCCTGACGAGTTTCTGCCACAGGTGGTCGAGGTGGTTCACGACCAGGTCGCCGACGCCGTGGTCTGGCTCCTTGACGCCGACGCCACACCGGCGCACCATCTTGCTCGGCAGATCTCGGCGCTCGGCCTTCCCGGGCTTCCCGTGCTCGCTGTCCCGTCATCCTCGGTTGAGGGTGACGACCCCCAGGCGGCACGTCGTCACGCGGCCTGGGTGGAGCGGCAGGTGGTGCAGGCCATCGGCGATGCCGACGAGCGCTCGGCCCGTGGCGTCCGTGGCCCGATTCCGCACGATGACCTGCTGCACGTCCTGCGACGCGAGACGCGACGCTCGAACGCGACCGGCCAATCCGCGGCTCCTTTCCCGGTGGTCGTCGCCGTCGTGGACATCTCCGAACGTGAGCAGTTGCGCCGCCGGTTCGGCTCGACCGGGGTGGAGGCGGCGATGTCAGGGGTGACCCAGATCGTCGCCCAGCGAGCATCGTCACGCGACCTCGTCAGCCAGGACACCACTGGTGGAGCGATGATGCTGCTTGTCGACCGCGACGATGGCTGGGTCCAGCACAGGCTCGACGCGCTCTGCGCTCAGATCGCCGACGGAGACCTCGCGATCGGTGGCGAGCAGGTGGTGGTGACCCCGGTGGTCGGGTGGGCGAGGGCTGGCCGCTCCGACACCGCTGACGACGAGGTGCTGGCGAATGCTCGGGCCGCTGCGCGAGCGGCTGACACCGAGTTGGACCTGCGTGCGCACCGGTGGCGGCCCGGTCTTGCTGCCCCGGCACGCCGGTGGTGGCATGTGGCGCGGTCCGTCGTGGCGCTCCTCCAATTCGCGGTGACCGTGCTGGCCGGCGTCATCCTGCCGTTTCTCGTGCTGGTCCTGGCTGGCCCGTTCGGACCGGCTGTGGCGTCGGCGCTGTACGCGTTTGTGGTGGCCGCGCTCGCCGTGGCGACAGCGTCGATCTGGGCCGAGGGCTTCGCCTCGCTGCGTCGCAGCCCATTGCCACCGTTGCCTGCTGGGCCGCCACCGCGGGCCAGCGCAGTCGTCGCGGCCTACCTGCCGAACGAGTCGGCGACGATCGTGGAGACGGTCCGCGCCATCCTCGCCACCGACTACCCGGACCTCGAGTTGGTGTTGGCCTACAACCGTCCGCGACGGCTCCCGGTCGAGGACGTGCTCGCTGAGATCGCGGCGGACGACCCCCGGCTGCGGCTCGTGCCCGTGGAGGGAAGCGTGTCGAAGGCGCAGAACGTCAACGCTGCGCTTGCTGTCGTCACCGGCGAATTCGTCGGCATCTTCGACGCCGACCATCACCCGGCGCCCAACGCGTTCAGCCGTGCCTGGCGCTGGATCGCCGCTGGCCACGACGTGGTGCAGGGCCGGTGCATCGTCCGCAACGGCGAGCAGTCGTGGATATCGCGGATGGTGGCGGTGGAGTTCGAGTGCATCTACGGCGTCTCGCACCCGGGACGCTCCCGGCTGCACGGCTTCGCAGTTTTCGGCGGGTCGAACGGGTACTGGCGCACGGCCATGCTGCGCCGCACCCGGATGCGTTCCTCGATGCTCACCGAAGACATCGACGCGAGTATCCGGGTCGTTGGTGGAGGTGGCCGCATCGCTCACGATCCGGATCTGCGCTCGAGCGAACTCGCGCCGACCCGGCTGTCCACCTTGTGGTGGCAGCGGCTGCGGTGGTCGCAGGGATGGTTCCAGGTCGCGCGCGCGCACGGTAGCGACATCGGCAACCGCTTCTCGATCAGCCGTCGGCAGCGGCTCGGGATGGCCTTTCTGCTGCGCTGGCGCGAGATGATGCCGTGGGTGAGTCAGTTCGCGATCGCCGTGGTCGCTTACGAGTTGTGGCGGGTGGGCGGGTCCTGGTCGAGGATGCCGACCAGCCTGCCCCTGACGCTGCTCCTGCTGGTCTCGCTCTCGACCGCGCCCGCCCAGGTGCTGTTCGGATGGCGGAACGCGACCTCGGAGATGCGTCGGCATCCGAGGTGGTTCCTCGGATACCTCGTCGTCGGCTCGTTCGTCTACAGCGAGTGGCGCAACGTGGTGGCCCGAGTCGCGCATGTCCGTGAACTCTTCGGGACTCGGGACTGGATCGTCACGCCCCGCGCGGTCACTCCGGTGGGTGGCTCGGCGGACGCGACGGCCTCGACGGCCGCCACGCCAGCCCGGACGGCGGCGGAGCCGGTCGAGTTGGTCGACGCCGGCGCCGGGCGCTGAGTGGGCCATCCGGCGGTGATCGCGTCGGCCGGGCCGGGTCGCCGTCTGCTCCGGGCGGCCGTCCGGTTCGGCGCAGCCGCCCCAGGGTGGGCTCAGCCGAACTGCCAGGAGCGCTTGCTGAGGCCGAACCAGAACCCGTCGATGACGCTGCGACCGGCCACCGCACCCGATACCGACGCCGCACCGAGCGACACGTACAGCGGTGCCCAGTGCTCGGTTCGTGGATGCGCCTCGTGCGGTGCCGGTGCGCGGTGGACGACGTCGAGTACCGCGTCGACATCTCCGCTGCCGACCGCCTCGGCCGCCCAGTGGTCGAACTCCGCCGACGCGCTCGGTGGCGGCGCGTCCGGCCCGGCCGACGGGTTGAACCACGCGAGGTTGTGGGTGGTGAAGCCCGAGCCCATGACGAGCACGCCCTCGTCGCGCAGCGGCGCCAGCCGCCGCCCGACGTCGAAGAGCCGCTGCGGGTCGAGGGTGGGCATCGACAGTTGCAGCACCGGCACGTCAGCGTCGGGGAACATCTCCGCCAGTGGGACGTACGCCCCGTGGTCGAGTCCACGGGTGGTCTCCTCGTGCACGGTCTCGCCGGCGCCGGCGAGCAGCCCGGCCACCGAGCGGGCGAGCGCAGGTGCTCCTGGCGCGTCGTAGGTGACCTCGTAGTACCGCTGTGGGAATCCCCAGAAGTCGTAGAGGAGCGGTACGTCGCCGGAGGTCGCCGACACGGACACCGGTGTGTGCTCCCAGTGCGCCGAGACGACCAGCACCGCTTTGGGTCGCGGCAGGTCGGCCGACCAGGCCGCGAGTTGCGCCGGCCACCGGGCGTCGTCGGCGAGTGGTGGCGCTCCGTGGCTGAGGTAGAGCACGGGGAACTGGATCATCGCGACTCTCCGATCTCGTTGCTTGATCGTTCAATCATCGGGTATCCGCCCGGCGTGCACCACAGCCACGTGAGCCGTGCGTGATGACGTAGGGCGTGGCTGCGCCCCGGGCGCGGCGCAGGTCCGGCCGCTCGGCCACCCGGGCCCAGCCAGGTGAGCCCACGTGACCGCCGAGTTGCGTGCCCGCCACCCCCGGGCGCTACCGTACGCCCGGGTCCCCCGCGTCAGGGCAGCGACGAATCCGCTGCACGCGGCCGGACGGAACGGAGCAGGTGCACCCATGGCAGGACGCAAACTCGTCATCGTCGAGTCCCCGGCCAAAGCGAGGACCATCGCCGGCTACCTCGGCACCGAGTGGGACGTCGAGGCCTCGGTGGGCCACATCCGCGACATCCCCACCCCGAGTGAGATGCCGGCCGAGGTCAAGAAGGGCCCGTTCGGGAAGTTCGGGGTCGACGTCGATGCCGACTTCGAGCCGTTCTACGTCGTCGATGCCGACAAGAAGAAGAAGGTCTCCGAACTCAAGAAACTGCTCAAGAGCGCCGACGAGCTCTACCTCGCCACGGATGAGGACCGCGAGGGCGAGGCGATCGCCTGGCACCTGCTCGAGACCCTCCAGCCGAAGGTCCCGGTCAAGCGGATGGTGTTCCACGAGATCACTCGCGAGGCCATCCAGCGCGCGGCGAACACCACCCGCGATGTCGACGCCCGGCTTGTCGACGCCCAGGAGACCCGGCGCATCCTCGACCGGCTTTACGGCTACGAGGTGTCCCCGGTGTTGTGGCGCAAGGTGCGTGCCGGGCTGTCCGCCGGGCGCGTGCAGTCGGTGGCGACCCGGATGGTCGTGGAGCGCGAACGCCAGCGGATGGCGTTCCGCTCCGCCTCGTACTGGGACGTCGAGGCCGACGTCACCCCTGACTCCGAGGCCAACCTGTTCACCGCGCGGCTCACCGGAGTCGACGGCTCCCGGGTCGCCACCGGACGCGACTTCGCCGATGACGGCACGCTCACCTCCGCCAAGGTTGCGCCGCTCGACGAGGCGCGGGCCGCCGGCATCGCCGAGGCGCTGCGTACGGCATCCGTCACGGTGCGGGAGGTCAGTGAGAAGCCGTACACCCGACGCCCGAGCGCGCCGTTCACCACGAGCACGCTGCAGCAAGAGGCCTCCCGCAAGCTGCGGCTCAACAGCCGCAACGCCATGCGGGTGGCGCAACGACTGTATGAAAACGGCTACATCACCTACATGCGCACCGACAGCACCACGCTCTCGGATGCCGCGCTGTCGGCCGCGCGCCAGCAGGCCCGCGAAATGTGGGGGGCCGAGTACGTACCCGATGCCCCGCGTCGGTACGAGAAGAAGGTGAAGAACGCACAGGAGGCGCACGAGGCGATCCGCCCCTCGGGCGACCGGTTCCGCACCCCGGCCCAGGTGCGTGGCGAGTTGCGCGGCGAGGAACTCGCGCTCTATGAGCTGATCTGGAAACGCACGGTCGCCTCGCAGATGGCGGATGCCCGTGGCTCGACCGCCACGGTGCGGATCGGCGCGATGCTCGGCGACGGTGCGCCCGCCCGCGATGTCGAACTGTCGGCGAGTGGAACGGTCATCACCTTCCGCGGCTTCCTCGCCGCGTACGAGGAGGGCCGCGACGAGCGCCAGTCGTCGCGTGGAAAGGACGAGGCCGAGCAGGAGCGGCGGCTGCCGCGGCTCGGCGAGGGCGCGGCGCTCACCGTCATCCGGACCGAGCCGCTCGGTCATGAGACGTCGCCGCCGCCGCGGTACACCGAGGCCACCCTGGTGAAAGCCATGGAAGAGAAGGGGATTGGCCGACCATCGACGTACGCGTCGACCATCGGCACCATCCAGGACCGCGGGTACGTCTCGCACCGAGGGTCCGCCCTGATGCCGTCCTGGCTGGCGTTCGCGGTCACCCGCCTGATGGAGGAGCACTTCTCCCGCTTGGTCGACTACGACTTCACCGCCTCGATGGAGGAGGACCTCGACGCGATCGCCCGCGGTGATGAGCAGCGTGCGGTCTGGCTGAAGCGGTTCTACTTCGGCGAGGAGGCGTCGTCGGCCCAGGGGCTGCGTGCACTTGTCGAAGACCTCGGCGACATCGACGCTCGGGCCATCTCCACCATCGACATCGGCGAGGGCGTCGTGGTGCGAGTCGGCCGCTACGGACCCTATGTGGAAGAGGTGGTGCCGTCTGGTGTCGACCCGGCCACCGGCGAGGTCACCGACGCGGGCGCGGCGGATGCCGCACCCGCTGCACCTAGGCGGGCCTCGATCGCCGACGACATCGCGCCCGACGAGATGACGCCGGCCATAGCGCGCGAGCTGCTCGACCGGGCCGCGGATGACGGCCGCATCCTCGGCCGCGACCCGGCCACCGGCCACGAGGTGGTCGCCAAAGCCGGCCGTTACGGCCCCTACGTCACCGAGGTGCTGCCCGAGCCCGACGATGCCGCGCCCGCCAAGGGAAAGAACAAGCGCCCGAAGCCGCGCACGGCATCCTTGTTCGCCGGGATGGACCTCGCGACCATCGAACTCGACACCGCGCTGCGGCTGCTGTCCCTGCCACGGATGGTCGGAGCCGACCCCGAGACCGGAGACGAGATCACCGCACAGAACGGGCGTTATGGGCCGTACTTGAAGAAAGGCACCGACTCGCGCTCGCTGACCTCCGAGCAGCAGTTGTTCGACATCACGCTCGAGGAGGCCCTGGCGGTCTATGCGCAGCCGAAGCAGCGCGGGCGGGCCGCGGCCAAGCCGCCGCTCGCTGAGCTCGGCACTGACCCGGTGTCGGGGAAGCCGGTGGTGGTCAAGGAGGGCCGGTTCGGCCCGTACGTCACCGACGGTGAGACCAACGCCACGCTGCGCCGCGACGACGACGACCCCGAGTCGATCACCCCGGAGCGCGGCTACGAGTTGCTTGCCGACAAGCGTGCGCGCGGCCCGGTGAAGAAGACCGCGAAGCGCACGGCGAAGAAGGCCGGTGCGACGAAGACTGCTGTGACGAAGAAGGCTGCGGCGAAGAAGACCGCTGCGACGAAGAAGTAGGTTCGTGTCATGGGGCTCGACCCGCAGACGCTGCCCAGCCTGACGGCCGCCGAGTTCGTGGCCGCTGTCTCGGGCGCGTCGCCCCGCGAGTTGCGCGACGACCTCGGTGGGCCGCACCGGCAGGCCCTGCTCGACATCGTGTTCGCCCGCTTCCCCGCGCAGTTCCGGGCCGAGCAGGCCGGCGATCGCCGCGCCCGGATCGACTTCCGCATCACCGGGGGCCCGGGCGGTTCCAGCGACACCTATGCCGTGGTCGTGGCCGACGGCACCTGCACCATCGACAAGCACCCGACCGCCGAGCCCGACCTGGCGTTGATGCTCGGGCCGGCCGAGTTTCTCGGCCTCATCGTCGGCACGGGCAACCCGGTGACGATGTTCATGACCGGCAAGGTCAAGGCCCGCGGCGACCTCGGCCTCGCGAGCGCCCTGCGGCACTGGTTCGCCGCTCCGAACGCGTGACCCCACGGCTCGTCCCCGGCCGTGCGCCGTGGCCCGGTCGCTACGTCAGGCCAACGCCGTGGCGTCGACCCGGGCAGCGACATCCGGCTTGACCCTCACCTGGCGTGAGGCGTCACGGTGGTGACATGACCGCGACGAGCACCCACACTGCACGGGTGGAGTTGACCGTCGGGCACGTCGCCGAGACGTTCGGCGTCACGGTGCGCACGCTGCACCACTACGACGCCGAGGGCCTCGTCGTCCCGAGCGCCCGCACGCACGCGGGGTACCGCCTCTACGACGAGGCCGACCTCGCCCGGCTCGCCTCCGTCGTCACGTACCGCCGGCTCGGCCTGCCGCTGACCGAGGTGCGGTCCCTGCTGGACGGCGACGGAACAGCGGAGCAGCACCTGCGCCGGCAGCGCGCCGCGGTCGTGTCCCGGCTGGGCGAGCTCACCGAGCTTGTCGCGGCCATCGACCGAGCACTGGAGGCAGAGATGGACAACCGACCCGCGACGACCGCCGAACTCAAGCAGCTGTTCGGCGGCGGCTTCGGCGAGGAGTACGCGGCCGAGGCCGAGGAGCGCTGGGGCGACACCGATGCCTGGCGCCAGTCCGCCGACCGCAAGAAGCGGTACACGACGGCCGACTGGGCGGCGATCAAGGCCGAGGCGGATGACGTGAACGCCGCGCTCGTCGCGGCCCTGGAGTCCGGGGAACCGGCCACGTCGGAGCGAGCGATGGACGCCGCCGAAGCCCACCGCGCGCACATCGAGCGCTGGTTCTACGACCTCGACCACGCATTCCACCGGAACCTCGCCGACATGTACGTCTCCGACCCCCGGTTCGCGGCGACCTACGAGGACATCGCACCCGGCCTGGCGCGGTACGTGCACGACGCCGTGCACGCCAACGCCGACCGTCACGGATGACGCATCGCCTCAACGGCGCGATGCGTCATCCGCCGAGGGGTACTACGACCAACGGCCGATGGCGCCCGTCCGTGCGCCGGGCGCACCGTGGTCGCCACGAGCCGAGGACAGCCCGGCCGACTGGACCCATGGAGGACGTCATGACCCGCAGCACTCACACCCGTCGCACGCTTGCGGCCACCGCACTCGCCACCTGCCTCGTCGCGACGGCCGCGCCGGCCGCCCTGGCCAAGGACCCCGAGGTGCGCACCTCCGGCGCCTGCAGCCAGGGCGCCACCTGGAAACTCAAGGCCAAGGCCGACGACGGCCGCCTCGAGGTCGAGCTCGAGGTGGACTCCGACCGGGTGGGCCAGGTGTGGTCGTGGTCGATGCGCGACAACGGTGTCGCCGTCGCCTCGGGCAGTGCCACCACCGTCGCCCCGAGCGGCTCCGTCGAGGTCGAGCGACGGATCGCGAACCGCGCGGGCACCGACACCATCACCGCCTTCGCGCGGCATGCCGCTACCGGCCAGACCTGCAGCGCACGTGCCGTGTTCGCCGGCTGAGCCGTTTCGTCACCTGTCACACTCTCCGGGAGGACCTCATCATGCGCCGTATCGCCTACATCGCCGTCGGGGCCGCACTGGCCGTCGCCCCTGCGCTCGTCGGAGTGCTCGGCAACGCCTCGTTCGCCGAGCGGCTTCCGGTGCGCTCGCCGGTGAGTGCCAATCCCAGCCCGAGCGACTCCCCGTCGCCCGAGGACTCGCCATCGCCATCCTCATCCGCGACCGATGATGCGGATGACGATCACGGCGGCGACCGTGACCGCGGCGACGACGTCGACAACTCAGGCCCGGGATCGAGCGGCTCCGGCCATGACTCGGACAGGTCCGATTCGGGCTCGGGCGACTCCGACAGTCCCGGCCGTGGCTCCGACGAGTCGCGCGAGGGCTCCTCGGGGCGCGGTGGTTACGACGACGGTCCCGACCACGATGCCGGCGACGATCACGGCGGTAACTCCGGTGGCCACGGATCCGACGACTGAGTCACCCCGCACCGCGTCCCCGGCCGGACCCGCACCAGCCGGGGATGCGGTGCGCTCGGGGGGTGCGGGCCACGACACTGTCGAGTTGCCGGTGTGGTGGGCCGGAATGGACGCCCCGGGCGATCCGGGCGCCGGCTGGGTCACCGTGGCGTCCGGTGGGCCCGACCGCGAGGCTGTCGCCGACTCGGTGCGGCCACGCCGGGTGGTCGCGCAGCTCCTGGCGGGTGTGGTCGCCGCCATCCTCGCCGTCGGGGTGCTCGGCTCGCTCGCCGCCCGCCAGCTCGCCGAGCGGGAGGCGGTCAACGACGCGGCGACGATGGCGGGGGTGCTGGCCGAGGCGGTCGTGGAGCCGGCCCTCACCGAGGACCTGGTGGCCGGTGACGCGCGGGCCGTCGCCGAGTTCGGTGAGCAGGTGGCGAGCGGCTTCGACCCGGAGAACGTGGTGCGGGTCAAGTTGTGGCGGCCCGACGGGTACGTGCTGTACGCCGACGAGCCGCAACTGGTCGGGCGGACGTTCACGCTCGAGCCCGACCAGCGGGCCGCCCTCGACGGGCCGACGACCATCGCCGAGGTGTCCGAGCTCGACTCGTCCGAGAACGCGTTCGAGTCCGGCGACCGGCTCGTCGAGGTCTACCGGCCGGTGTGGACCGATGACGGCCTGCCGGCCCTGTTCGAGATCTACGTGTCGTACCAGCCCGTCGCGGAACGCACCAGTCAGCTGTGGCGGGGCTTCGCCGGTGTCACGGCGAGCAGCCTGCTGCTCCTCGTCGTCATCGTCACCCCGCTGGTGGTCCATCTGGTGCGCCGGCTCGGGCGGGCCGAGTCACAGCGGGTGGCGCTGCTCCAGCGCGCAGTCGACGCCTCGACCGACGAGCGCCGGCGCATCGCGGCATCGCTGCACGACGGGCCGGTGCAGGAACTCGCGGCGACGTCGTTCACGGTGTCCGGGGCGTCGGCCACCGCGTCGGCTCGTGGTGACCGTGCGCTCGCCGACGACCTCGGCGCGGCGGCGTCGGCGGTCCGCGCCAGCATCCGCTCGCTGCGAACTCTCCTCGTCGACATCCACCCGCCCACGCTGGCCGGTTCAGGCATCGTCGTCGCGCTCCACGACCTGGCCCAGGCCAGCGGCCGCGACGGGCTGCGTGTCGATGTCGACGTGGATGACGAGGACGAGCTCGCGCTGTCGCTCGACGCGCAGCGCCTGGCGCACCGGGTCGCCCAGGAGTGCCTACGCAATGCCGCGAAACACGCCGGGCCGGCGTCGGTCACGATGTCGTTGCACCGCGACGGGCCGGCATCGGTGACGATGGATGTCGTGGACGACGGCGTGGGCTTCGAGGTCGAGGCCGTCATCCGGCAGCCACGGGCCGGGCACCTCGGCATCCAGTTGCTGGCCGACGCGGCAAGTGTTCCCGGTGCGACCCTGCGGGTCTTCTCCGCGCCCGGCTGCGGCACGCACTGGCGCCTCGAGTTCGGCGGACGGCTCGCGGAGCCCGCATGATCCGCGTCCTCGTGGCCGACGACCACCGGCTGGTCCGCTCCGGGGTGCGCACCGTGCTCGAGTCCGAACCCGACATCACGGTCGTGGCCGAGGCCGCCGACGGTGCCGAGGCCGCCGAGTCGGCTGCCGGTACGGGCCCCGATGTGGTCCTCATGGACCTCTCGATGCCCGGCGTCGACGGCGTCGAGGGCACGCGCGGCGTCCTCGACCGGTGCCCCGACGCCCGGGTTCTCGTCCTCACCAGCTTCTCCGACCGCGACCGCGTGCGTGAGGTCCTGGCCGCCGGGGCCATCGGGTACGTCCTCAAGGACTCCGACCCGGTGGACCTCGTCGCGGCAGTGCGCCAGGCCGCCGCCGGCCAGGTGCCGATCGACCCGCGGGTGGCGGGTGCACTGCTCCCCGGAGGTGACACGCCGAGCGCCGGCCTGTCTCCCCGCGAGATGGAGGTGCTGCGGCTGGTCGCCCAGGGGCTGGCCAACAAACAGGTGGCCCGCGCCCTCGGCATCACCGAGCGCACCGTCAAGGCTCACCTCGGGCGGGTGTTCCGCGAGATCGGCGTGCTCGACCGCACAAGCGCCGCGCTCTGGGCACGCGACCATCTTCCCGACCGCTGACCGTCATCCGGCTGACGTCGTCCGGCGGCCGATCGTCGTCCGGGCACCCACCGCGGATGACGGCGGGCTGGCCTACGCTTCTCGCGTGCGCACGCGAGCGGGGTACTTGATCGCCTTCGAGGGCGGCGACGGTGCGGGCAAGTCCACCCAGGTGGCGCTCCTCACCGAGGCGCTGCGGGCCCGCGGCCGGGCGGTCACGGTCACCCGCCAGCCCGGCGGCACCGAACTCGGCCAGGCGATCCGCGACTTGGTGCTGCACGGCGGGCACGTGTGCGCTCGGGCCGAGGTGATGCTCTTCGCCGCCGACAAGGCGCAGCACGTCGACGAGGTGGTGCGCCCGGCGCTGGTCCGCGGCGAGGTGGTGGTCACCGACCGGTACACCGACTCCGCGGTGGCCTACCAGGGCGCCGGTCGCGACCTCGGGGCCGGCGAGGTGCACGACCTGCAGATGTGGGCGGTCGGCGACCTGGTGCCCGACCTCACCGTCGTCGTCGACGTCAGCGCCGAGGAGGGCCGGCGGCGCCGCGGCGAGACCCATGACCGGCTCGAGTCCGAAGCCGACGGCTTCCACACCGCCATCC
>JBOFJB010000316.1:0-7367 GCA_051650465.1 Dermatophilaceae bacterium
GGGCCGGGCGCTCCGCACTTGGCACAGTCGGCGAAGCTCGGCGCCCAGCCGGCGACGGCCAGCGCCCGAAGTAGGTACGCGTCGAGCACGAGGCCGGGGTCGTGCTCGGACCCGGCGAGCGACCGCAGCGCGCCGGCGAGCAGCAGGTACTGCTGCAGCGCCGGCTCGTGCTCCTCGGTGAGCCGGTCGACGGTCTCGAGCACAGCGGTGGCAGCGGTCCACGAGCCGTAGTCGCGGGCGATCGGCTCGCCCCACGGGTGCAGCGTCTCGACCTGGGTCACGGTGTCGAGGCTGCGGCCCTGGAAGCACTGCACGTCGACGTGCATGCCGGGCTCCAGGCGTGCCCCGAACCGCGATGTGGTGCGCCGCACCCCCTTGCCCACGGCCCGGACCTTGCCGAGCCGCCGGGTGAGCAGGGTGACGATGCGGTCGGCCTCACCGAGCTTGTGGGTGCGCAGGACGATCGCCTCGTCGCGGTACAGGGGCACCGAGACATTGTCGCGGGCGCCGCCGGCTCAGCCAGGATGCGGCCCCGGCGGGTCGAGCACGTGGTGGGTCCACAGCTGGATGACGGCCAGTGACCGGTGCGGGCGCCACGCCTCCCCCACCTGGTCGGCCTCTCGATCGGTGATCCCGCCGAGCGCACGGCGCACCGCGAGGTCGCCGGGGAGGAACGCGTCGGGATGACCCGCGCACCGCAGCGCCACGAGATCGGCCGTCCACGGACCGACGCCCGGCAGCGCCAGCAGCGACTCGCGTGCCGCCGCGTCGGTGAGCCTCAGACCGCCGGCGACCGCGCGGGCCAGGGCGACGACGGTACGAGCCCGGGCGCCGGTGAGGCCGACCGCGGCGCGGAGGGCGGCGTCATCCGCGCCCGCCAGGATCTCGGCGGTCGGGAAGGAGCGGCGGATGCTGTGCGGCACGCCGTACGCGTCGACGAGGCGGCCGGCGAAGCGTCGCGCGGCGGCGACCGACACCTGTTGGCCGAGGACGACGAACACCGCGGTCTCGAACGGGTCGGTGGTGCCGGGGACGCGGATGTGCGGCCGAGCGGTCACGAGCGGGCCGAGCAGCCGGTCGGTGAGGAGGGCGGCGACGGCCGGTGCTGGGTCGACGTCGAGACCGAGCCAACGCCGGCCGGCGACGAGGGCCTCGTCGGCCCGGGGTCCGCTGCTGCCGAGGGCGATGCGGTCGGCAGCACCAGCCGGGAACGTGACGGTCAACTCGGCGTGACCCCGGTCGGTCGGCACGAGCCGGGTGACCTCGACCCGACCGTCGTCGTGGTGGGCCATGCCGTCCACCCCCGGCACGAGGTGCGCGAGCACCCAGGCCCGGGACGCCGCGACGTCGACGGGCCCGTCGGACGATCTGGTGCTCATCGGGCCATCCAATCGTCGGCGGCCGACAACGACGACGCGGTTGTCGGCACCGGACCTGGAAACGACCACGTCCGCAGCCGGTTTCCCCGTCCGAGCGCTGGCTGCGGTCTCACCGCCATGGCGGATGACGCACCCGTCACCAACCCCTGGTGGACGGCCGACCAGCCCGGAATCCGGCCGAGAGTCAGCCGAAGTCGGCGCTGGCGAGCTCGGGGCGACCCTGCTCGATGGCGTCCAGCACGGCATCCGCGACCCGTTGCGGGTCGTGACCCTCGGGCAGCTTCGGCGCCTCCCCGGCGATCGGGCGGCCGGCGAGGCCGGTGTTCGTGTGCGGCGGGCGGATGTCGATGACGTCGACACCGTGCCGCTTCACCTCGCGCGAGACGGCGTTGTCGGCCGCTGTCAGCGCCGCCTTGCTCGCGGAGTACGCGGCCATCCCCGCGGTCGGCCGCTCGGCCGTGATGGCACTGATGTTGGCGACGAAACCGCCGTTCTCGGCGATCGCGGGAACCACCCGCTTGACGAGGAACAGCGGGCCGGTGACGTTGGCGAGGAACAGCTCCTCGATCACCGCGTCATCGGTGTCGACGAGATCCCCGAAGGCGACGACCCCGGCAGCGTTGACGAGGCCGTCGAGTCGACCGTATCGCTCGCGCGCCGCCTCGACGACCCGGTCCCCCAGCCCGGCGTCGGCAAGGTCGCCGAGGGCGACCGGCGCGTCGTCCGACACCTCACGCAGCCGCGACTCGTCCCGCCCCGCGAGCACGAGCTGCGCCCCTCGCGACGCCGCCCCACGGGCGATGAGGCCGCCGAGGGCACCCGAGGCCCCGACGACGGCGACGACCTTGTCCTGGAGGGGGTGTGCAGCCATGTGGCCATCCTTACCCAGGCCACCGCGGCCGGATGCCGCCCGCCTCCGAGGTTCGACACCGCGCCGTCGGGGTGGCCCGGCCGTCGGGGTGGCCCGGCGCGACGGACGACCACGCCGCCCTGGCACGACGGTGCTCCGACATGTCCTTGCAACAGGCCAGGAGCCTCGACGTCGAGCGCGCTGGACGTCTGTTCGATTCATCTCTAGACTACGTCCGTGGCCGCGTTGCAGGGCTCTCTCCTCGATCTCGCCGACGACATCGTCGTCCGGCCGCTCGACGGCGCCGTACGGCGCACCTCGCTCACCCTCGGCGCCTGGGTCGACCGGCGGCCGGCGTGGGTCGGCGGCGCCGACCTGCTCTTCGAGGCGCTGCGGCGCGACGTGCCGTGGCAGACCGACCGCCGGCAGATGTACGACAGCATCGTCGACGTGCCACGGCTGCTCCGCTTCTACGGCGACGGCGAGCCGCTCCCCCACCCGTCGCTCGAGGAGTGCCGCGAGGAGCTCTCCGCCCACTACGCGGCGGAGCTCGGCGAACCGTTCGTCACTGCCGGGCTGTGCCTCTATCGCGACGGCCGCGACTCGGTGGCCTGGCACGGCGACCGCATCGGACGGTCACGTGAGGAGGACACCATGGTCGCCATCCTCTCGGTGGGCGCACCGCGTGACCTCGCTCTGCGGCCGCGTGCGGGTGGCCCGTCGATGCGCGTGCCCTCCGGCCACGGCGACCTGCTCGTCATGGGTGGCTCCTGCCAGCGCACCTGGGACCACGCCGTACCCAAGACGAGCCGGCCGGTCGGCCCGCGCATCAGCATCCAGTTCCGCACCCGAGGCGTCAGGTAGCCGCTCCGCGCACGGCGGCGACCCGGAACTCGACGACGCGGCGCACGAGGTCCAGTGGCAACGGCTCGGTGTGCGGGAACTGGACCGACCCCTTGCCCTGCTTGTACCGGGCGAACTGCTCGGCGAACGCCTCGTGACCGTTCGGCGTCGCATAGAAGCCGACGTGGCGGTCGTACCCCGCGACATAGACGAGCGGTTTGCCGTCGAGCGTGTACGCCGGCATCCCGTAGGCGATCGACTCCACCGCCTCCGGCGCCGTCTCGCGGATGACGCGGCGCATGTCGTCGAGCCGGGTGCGCACCTCGCCGGAAAGCCCTGCGAGATAGGCGTCCACGGGGGAGGGTGCAGGCGTCATCCGGTCGCTCCCGCCACTGCGAGGATGACGGTGTCGTCGCGCTCGGCGCGGTTGACCGCGGAGAGGATGGCGCGCAGCGACGCCTTGACGATCGACTCGTGCAGCCCCACGCCCCAGAGCACCCGGTCACCCACCGCGCACTCGACGTACGCGGCGGCCCGGGCGTCCCCGCCGGCCGAGAGCGCGTGCTCGGCGTAGTCGAGTACGCGCACGTCCACACCGAGCGGCTGCAACGCGGCGATGAACGCCGCGATCGGCCCGTTGCCGGTGCCGAGCACCTCCACCTCGCGCCCGGCGTCGGTGACCACGGCCTCGATCCGGTCGAGCCCGTCGTCCGAGCCGACCAGGGTCGAGCGCACGGGCGAGAACCGGCCCCAGCGCAGCAGCGGATCGTCGGCGTGGAGGTACTCGTCGGCGAACATCTGCCAGATCTGCTCCGCCGAGAGCTCGCCCCCCTCGGCGTCGGTGCGGGCCTGCACCACGTGGCTGAACTCCACCTGGAGCCGCCGGGGCAGGTCGAGACCGTGTTCGGCCTTGAGCAGGTAGGACACCCCGCCCTTGCCGCTCTGGCTGTTGACCCGCACGACCGCCTCGTACGAGCGTCCGATGTCGTGCGGGTCGATGGGGAGGTACGGCACGCCCCAGTCGAGGTCGTCGACGCTCTTCCCGGATGACGCCGCACGCCGGTCCATGTCCTCCAAGCCCTTCTTGATGGCATCCTGATGGGAGCCGGAGAAGGCGGTGTAGACGAGGTCGCCACCCCACGGGTGACGCTCGTGGACGGGGAGCTGAGTGCAGTACTCGACGGTGCGCCGGATCTCGGCCATGTCGGAGAAGTCGATCTGCGGGTCGATGCCCTGGCTGAACAGGTTCATGCCGAGCGTGACCAGGTCGACGTTGCCGGTGCGCTCGCCGTTGCCGAAGAGGCAGCCCTCGATCCGGTCGGCGCCGGCGAGGTAGCCGAGCTCCGCGGCGGCCACGCCCTCGCCGCGGTCGTTGTGCGGATGCAGCGACACGACGACCGAGTCGCGGCGGGTCAGGTGGCGCGTCATCCACTCGATGGAGTCGGCGTAGACGTTGGGCGTCGCCATCTCCACGGTGGCCGGCAGGTTGACGATCATCTTGTGGTCGGGCGTCGGGTCGATGACGTCGACGACCTCGTTGCAGATGCGCACCGCGAACTCGAGCTCGGTGCCGGTGTAGGACTCCGGCGAGTACTCGTAGTAGACGGTGGTCTCGGGCACGGTCTCCTCGAGCTTCTTGCACAGCCGGGCGCCCTGCACCGCGATGTCGACGATGCCGTCCTGGTCGAGGCCGAAGACCACCCGGCGCTGGAGGACCGAGGTCGAGTTGTAGAAGTGCACGATGGCCTGCTTCGCCCCGCGGATGGCGTCGAAGGTGCGCTCGATGAGGTGGTCGCGGCACTGGGTGAGCACCTGGATGGTCACGTCGTCGGGGACGTGACCGCCCTCGACGAGCTCGCGGCAGAAGTCGAAGTCGGTCTGGCTGGCGCTCGGGAAGCCGACCTCGATCTCCTTGTATCCCATCCGCACCAGCAGGGCGAACATCCGCATCTTGCGCTCGGAGTCCATCGGGTCGATGAGCGCCTGGTTGCCGTCGCGCAGGTCGACGGCGCACCATCGCGGCGCCCGGGTCAGCACCTGGTCCGGCCAGGTGCGGTCGGGGAGGTGCACGTCGATCTGCCGCTGGAACGGCACGTACTTCTGGGTCGGCATGCCGGAGGGTCGCTGGGGGTGCATCACGATGTCGGGTTCCTTCGGGCTACTCGTCGGGGATCAGCCGGTGCAGCACGCACTCCGCGACGAGGGGCGGCCGATGTCAGGCCCCGCCGCGGCAGCGAAGGAGGAGGCGCGAGAAACGCACGCGGTCGAGTATGCCCGAGGCGCCGTCATCCGGGGAAGGGATCGCCCGTACCGATATCGGCGACGGATGACGGCGACGCTTCTTCCGGGCGCCGCCGTCATCCGTGAGCACCTGACGGTCAGCGGCAGCTCGACCCGCCGCAGGTGCTCAGCTGGTCGAGCCGCTCCGCCATGAACGCGACCAGGTCGGCGTTGGCCTCTCGACCCTCGGCGGTGGCCAGCAGGTTGTCGAGCTGATGGGGGTCGGCCCGGAGGTCGTAGAGCTCGACGTCGCCCGACCCGTCCTGCCACTCGACATACATGTGCGTCTCGGAGCGCAGGCCGCGCCACCCCGGGATGTCGATCGACGTCGACGTGCTGACACCGTCGGGCATCTCCTGCGCGACCCCGTCGTCACTCGTGGTCCCGTCGCTCACGTACTGCCCGATGAAGTCCGTTCGCCAGTCGGTCGGAGACTCACCGCGCAGCTGCGGCACGAGCGAGCGCCCGTCCATGTCGGCCGGAACCTCGAGACCGGCCAGCTCGAGGACGGTCGGTGCGACGTCGGTCAGCAACGCCATGTCGGCGCTCGTGCCGGCCTGGGCCTCGGGCCCGGCCACCACGAGCGGCACGCGCAGCGACTCCTCGTAGGGAGCCTGCTTCTGCCACAGCCGGTGAGCGCCCATGTTGTAGCCGTTGTCGGACACGAACATCAGGTAGGTGTTGTCGAGCTCACCGGTCGACTCGAGGGTGTCGACGATGCCGGCGACCATCTCGTCGACGGCGAGCAGCGACCCCATCCGGTCCTGGTGGTCGCTGTCGCCCACCCGGCCGAGCAGCCGGGACCGCTGCTCGGCGTCGTCCTGCAGCCACTGGGCCTTGTCACTGACGTCCTCCTCGTCGTAGTTGGCCGGCCGGGGTGCCTCGTCGTCGGCGAACCGATGGTCCGCGTGCCGGGGCGCGGGCGGCAATGGGTAGTGCGGCGCGCTCGAGTTGACCGACCAGAGGAAGGGTGCGTCGCCCTCGGCCGCGCGCTGGATGAAGTCGACCGACTTCGCGGCCATGACGTCGGTGACGTAGTCGGACTCCTCGTCGCCGTACCCGATGATGGTGCCGTTCTCGTTGAGCGAGTAGCCGTACCCGCTGTAGAAGCTGTTGTCGACCGACCCGTACCACTCGCTCCAGCCCGGCGGGATGTGCTGGGGGTCGTCCTCGATGCCGTTGAGGTACTTGCCGGCGAGCCCGGTGTGGTACCCCGCGGCCTGGAGGTCGGTGGCGAAGGTGCTCTCCTCGTTCCCGTTCGCCACGAACTGCTCCCAGCCCCCGAAGTCGCCGCTGTTGGTCAACACACCGGTGTTGTGCCCGTACTTACCGGTGAACATCGTCGACCGTGCCGGGCAGCAGATCGGCGTCGGCGCGAAGGCGTTCTCGAAGACCATGCCCCGGTCGGCCAGGAGCCGCTCGGTCTGCGGCATCGCGTCCCAGTAGGGGGTGGTGGCCTGGTCGAGGTCGTCCATGACGATCATCACGACGTTCGGTGCACCGGCGGTGTCGGCGGACGGCGTCGATGCGTTCGCCCCGGACATCACCGGGCCGAGCAGGGCGACGAGCAGCGCCGTCACGACGGCGGGGACGGCATGGCGGCGCGAACGACGGCGTGGAGGACCGACGGTCGTCGGTGGACAGGTGGAGGCGGGTGCCATGAAGGAGTACTCCTGGAGGCGGTGGGTGCACGCGGCAGGGGCCGTGCGCCGGACCTCACCGATCCTTCGACCGCTCCCTGGCGACGGACTCGCCGAAACCTCGCGATGACCTCGGGGCCGAACCGGATGGCCGGGTTCACCGCTGCCGGGCGGGATCGGCCAGCACGAGCGAGCTCGTCGTCGCGCAGGTCGCCGCGTCTCGGCTCGACGACGTCGGCGACGTTCGCCGACGGCACGGCGTCGTCACGGCGTCGGGCGCGGCGAGAAACCGTGTGCGTCACCGGCGTGCCACCGGGCAGGCTGGGCGGATGACGCACGCCCGCCACGCGCCACCGTCGCCCACTCGCGACGCGC
>JBOFJB010000317.1:0-14355 GCA_051650465.1 Dermatophilaceae bacterium
CGTCGCGGGTAACCGGCCGCAGCGCGACCCGCAACCGGGCGTCGGTGGCGACGTCGAGTGCGGAGAACGCGTCGTCGAAGAGGTAGACGTCGGCGCGGCGCACCAGGGCCCGGGCGATGGCCAGGCGCTGGCGCTGGCCGCCGCTGACATTGGTGCCGCCCTGGCTGATCGGCGCCTCGAGGCCCTCCGGCATGGCGCGCACGAACTCCTCGGCCTGAGCGACGCGCAGCGCCTCCCAGAGCTCGTCGTCGGTGGCGCGAGGGTCGCCGAGCCGGAGGTTGGAGGCGACCGTGCCGGTGAACAGGTACGGCCGCTGCGGCACCAGGCCGATCCGGGCACCGAGGTCGCGCGGCGCGGTCTCGCGGACGTCGACCCCGCCCATCAGCACCGCGCCCCCGGTGACGTCGTGCAGCCGGGGCACGAGGTTCACCATGGTGGTCTTGCCGGCACCGGTGGAGCCGACGACGGCGGTCACACTCCCCGGGCGGGCCACGAACGACACCTCGCGCAGCACCGGGCTGCGCGCCCCCGGGTAGGCGAAGGTGGCGGCGCGCAACTCGACGGTGAGCGGGCCGGGCGGGAGGGGGCGGGCGTCATCCGGTGCCGGCGGCCGCACCGAGGATTCGGTGACGAGCACCTCCTCGATCCGGCCGGCCGACACCGACGCCCGCGGCACCATCATCGCCACGAAGGTCGCCATCATCACCGACATGAGGATCTGGATGAGGTAGGCCATGAACGCGGTGAGCTGCCCCACCTGCATGGCACCGGATTCGACCCGCTGCGCGCCGAACCACAACACGGCGACCGTCGAGGCGTTGAAGATGACCATGACGAGCGGGAACACCAGCGACTGCAGGCGCCCGACGGCGAGGGCGGTGGCCGTGTAGCCGGAGTTCGCCTCGCCGAACCGCTCGCGTTCGACCGGCTCGCGGACGAAGGCACGGACCACCCGGATGCCGGTAATCTGCTCGCGCAGAATCCGATTGACCGAGTCAACCGAACTCTGCATGCGGCGGAAGTGCGGCACCATCCGCGAGACCACGACGCCGACCGTGACGCCGAGCGCGGGGACGGCCACGGCGACCAGCCAGGCCAGGCCAGGGTCCTCGCGCAACGCCATCGCGATGCCCCCGACCATGGCGATCGGCGCGGAGACGAGCATCGACAGGCTCATGGACAGCACCTGCTGCACCTGGGTGACGTCGTTGGTGCTGCGGCTGATCAGCGTGGGCGCGCCGAACTGGGACAGCTCGCGAGAGGAGAAGCCGCCCACGCGGTCGAATACCGACGCCCGAAGGTCGCGGCCCACCCCGGCGGCGGTGGCGGCACCGAGCCGGGTGGCTCCCACGGTGGCGGCGATCTGCACCAGGGACACCCCGAGCATCACCGCGCCGGCCGTGAGGATGAAGCCGGTGTCACCGGCCGCGACCCCCTCGTCGATGATCCGGCCGTTGAGGCTCGGCAGGTAGAGCGAGGCCACGGTGCCGGCGAGCTGGAGCACGAGCAGCGCCGCGAGGATGCCGCGGTACGGCGCGAGGCGCGCACGGACGATGGTGAGCAGCGAGGTCATCTACGCCCTCCTGGTGCCGTCGAGCACCACCGAGACGATCTCGGCGGCGGTAAGCGAGCGGGCGCGGCACATCGGATGCACGCTGGCCATGGTGAGGTTGGCGAGGACGTCGATGACCCGCTGGGCGGGCAGCCGGAGAAGTTCGGCATCGGTGCCGATGACGTCGCGGAGCGCGGCGTCGATGCGGTCGCTGTCGCGTTTCCGGCCGGTGCCGGGGCGACGGTGCGGCCGGTCGGGGAGGACGCCGGCCGGCAGGCCGGTCGTGCGGAGCGCGAACATCAACTCGACCACTCCGCCGATGTGCTGCTGGCAGAGGCCGACCGCAGCGGTGAGCCGGGCCTCGAGCGGGAGTTGGCGGTCGATGGCGACGATGGCGTCGACTGTCGACGTGTCGTCGAACACGGTTGCACAGCAGGCTTTCACGAGCTCGTCCTTGGTGCCGAACGCTCGGAAGAGGGTTCCCTCGGCGATACCCGCGGCTTCGGCGACCTGCTTGGTCGTCAGGGCGGCGCCGTGCTCGCGAAGCAGCGGCAGGGCGATGTCGACGATAGCGGCCCGTCGTTCGTCCGGATGCAGTGCGGAGGCTCTCGGAGTCACCCGGCCGACCCTAGTGGAGTGAGCGCTCACTCACAAGCAGGTGACCCCGCGACGTCTCCGTCGAGGAGTGGCGCGGTGTGCGTGGTCACTCCCGGACGAGCAGGCCGTCCTTCGCAGCGTCCCGGACGAAGGCGACCACCTCCGCGCGCACGACGTCGCCATCCAGACCGAGGATGCCGGCGATCGCCGCCGCCGCCGCGCGAGCCGTCATCCGCCCGTCGCTGACCGACACCAGCGCCGAGGTGACCGTGCTGAGGGACAGCTGCCGGCGCAGCCCACCGCCCTGCCGCAGCACGATCGCCGACGGGTCGGTCGCCCCGGGCAGCAGGTGCCGCTCCTCGTGGACGTCCGCGGCGCAGCGCCACGCGACATCGAGCACTGCCGCGTCGTCGTGCTCGGCAAGCCACACCCGAGCCGCCAGCCCGGCACGCACCCGCTCGCCCATCGGCGACTCGACCGGCCAGGGCACGTCCATGAGGTCGGCGAACGGCATCCGGCTAGTGCGTGGCCGGTGCAAGGTGATCACCCCGAACCCGATCGACTCGACGTCACGCGCGGCGAAGTCGTCGAGCCAGGCGGCGTACATCGCGTCGACATCGGCGGTGCCCGGCTGGTGGCCGCCGTCACGCGCCCAGGTCTCGGCGTACTCGGCGGGGTCCTGGGTTTCGCGCTGCACCACCCACGCGTCCAGGCCGGTGCCGTCGAGCCAACCGGCGACCCGGTCGGTCCAGACGGTGCCGCGGGGGACTTCCCAGTTGCCGAGCAGTTGGGCGATGCCGCCGGGCACCAAGTGCGCACTGACGCCGCGCACCAGGTCGTGCACGACAGCATCCCCCGCGGCTCCGGCGTCGCGGTACTCGAACCGGGGCACGACGCCACTGCGCGGGGTGATGACGAACGGCGGGTTGCTGACGACCAGGTCGAACGACTCGCCGACGACCGGGTCGAGCATGGACCCGGTCCGGATGTCCCACGTGGCGCCGTCGAGCGCGGCGGTGAGCCGGGCGAAGCCGAGCGCCCGCTCCGAGACGTCGGTGACCACGACCGTCTCGGCGTGCGACCCGAGGTGCAGAGCCTGCACACCACACCCGGTACCGATATCGAGCGCACGAGCAACCCGCGGGCGCGGCGTCCAGGACGCGAGCGTCGTCGACGCCCCGCCGATGCCGAGCACGTGGTCTGGCCGCAGCGGGCGTCGGGTGGCCAGTTCGCCGAGGTCGGACGCGACCCACCAGTCGCGGCCGTCAGCCGCGTAGGGACGAAGGTCGCAGGTGGCCACCACTGCGTCTCCCTCCGGAACGGCCAGGCCAAGCGCTACCGCGCCCGCCGCCCCCAGGGTGGGCAGGACGGCATCCACCTCGCGACTGTCGACCGGGTCGCCCAGGGTGAACAGCCGAACCAGCACTGCGGCTGGGCGGCCGGATGACGCGGCGACCCGCCGGGCCGGAAGCGCCTGCTCCCGGTCGAGCGCAGCCATGGCCAGCGGCCCGAGGAGGTCGGTGACGCCCGTGACGGTGAACGCGGCGTCGGCCAGGTCTGCCCTGAGCCGGGCAACGAGATCGGCGGAAGCGTTCGGCGGATCGTGGCTCATGTCGGTGTCGAGCCTACGTGCACCGGCCGGCACGTCGTCGACCTGCCGAGTCGGTCACCCCACCTACCGCACCGGTCGCGCCACGGCCACCGGATGACGTGGCGCCGGATCCCACGCAGGTCCGGTGACTCCGCGCGGGACCCGGCGCGACGTCATCTGGCAGGCTCACACCCGGGCGACGTGCGGCTCCGGGGCCGGCTCGGCCTCAGGGTCGGCGTCGCCATCACCGATGGCGAGGTCCTTGCTCTTGGCGTAGGCCACCGCGGCGACGACGACGACGAGCGACCCTCCGGCGATGCCGTACCGAATCGGATCGGAGGCATCCGAGCCGATTGTCAGGTTCACGATGGCCGGGGCGATGAGAACCGACACGAGGTTCATCACCTTGATCAGCGGGTTGATCGACGGGCCGGCGGTGTCCTTGAACGGGTCGCCGACGGTGTCCCCGATCACCGTGGCGGCGTGTGCCTCGGTGCCCTTGCCGCCGTGGTGGCCGTCCTCGACGATCTTCTTCGCGTTGTCCCACGCCCCACCGGCGTTCGCGAGGAACACCGCCATCAGCGCGCCCGTCCCAATGGCGCCGGCGAGGAAGCCGGCGAGCGCACCGATCCCGAGGCCGAAGCCCACGACCACCGGCATCAGCGCAGCCAGCAGCCCAGGGGTGGCCAGTTCGCGCAGCGAGTCACGGGTGCAGATGTCGACGACCCGGCCGTACTCCGGCTTGGCGGTGCCCTCCATGATCCCCGGGATGTCGCGGAACTGACGACGCACCTCGAACACGATCGCGCCGGCTGCCCGGGTGACCGCGTTGATGGCCAGGCCGGAGAAGAGGAAGACGACTGCGGCGCCGAGGATGAGGCCGACGAGAGTGGACGGCGTCGCGATGATCCCCTGGGCGTCCTGGATGAACTTCTGGGCGCTCTGCAACTGCTCCGGGTTGAGCGTGCTCGGGTCGATCTTGTTGAGTTCGGTCTGCCAGGCATCGGTGTACGAGCCGAACAACGCCGTGGCGGCGAGCACTGCGGTCGCAATGGCGATGCCTTTGGTGATCGCCTTGGTGGTGTTACCGACAGCGTCGAGTTCGGTGAGGATCTGCGCGCCCTCGCCATCGACGTCGCCGCTCATCTCGGCAATGCCCTGGGCGTTGTCCGAGACCGGGCCGAAGGTGTCCATGGCGACGATGACCCCCACCGTGGTGAGGAGGCCACAGCCGGCAAGTGCGACGAAGAACAGCGCGAGCGCCGTGGCGCCGCCGCCGAGCAAGAAGGCCAGGTACACCGCCCCACCGATGATCGCGGCGGTGTACACCGCCGACTCCAGGCCGACGCCGATGCCGGAAAGCACGACGGTGGCCGGGCCGGTGAGCGAGGTGCGGGCGACGTCTTTGGTGGGGCGCTTGTCGGTGCCGGTGAAGTACCCGGTGAGCCAGAGGATGACGCCAGCGAGCACGATGCCGATGACCACCGCGAGCAGAGCGGCCGACCGCGGGTCGCCGGTGAGTTCCGGGATCTGCTGGTCGGCGGACCCGAGGTCGGCGTAACTCGACGGCAGGTAGAGGTAGGCCGCGGCACCGGATAGCACCGCCGAGACCGCTGCCGCGATGTAGAAGCCGCGGTTGATCGCGGTCAGGGCGCTCTCCCCGGCCCGGGCCTTGGTGATGAACACCCCCAGCAGTGCGGTGACCGCACCGATCGCCGGCACGAGCAGCGGGAACACCAGGCCGTACTCGCCGAACGCGACCGAGCCGAGGATGAGGGCCGCGACCAGGGTGACCGCGTAGGACTCGAACAGGTCGGCGGCCATTCCGGCGCAGTCACCGACGTTGTCGCCGACGTTGTCGGCGATGGTGGCCGCGTTGCGCGGGTCGTCCTCGGGGATGCCGGCCTCGACCTTGCCCACCAGGTCGGCACCGACATCCGCGGCCTTGGTGAAGATGCCGCCACCGACCCGCATGAACATCGCGAGCAGCGCAGCGCCGAAGCCGAAGCCCTCGAGGACCTTGGGCGCGTCGCCTTCGTAGAGCACCACAACGATCGACGCGCCGAGCAGGCCGAGGCCGACCGTGGCCATGCCGACGACGCCGCCGGTGCGGAACGCGATCCGCATGCCGGCGTCACGACCGTTCTCGGTCCGCGCGGCGGCGGCCACCCGAACGTTGGCTTTGACCGCCAGGCTCATCCCGAGGTACCCGATCGCGGCGGAGAACAACGCTCCGAGCACGAAGAACCCCGAGCGTCCCCACCGCACGGTCACGTCATCCGCAGGGAGCAGGAGCAGCAACCCGAAGACGAGCACGACGAAGATGCTGAGCGTCTTGAACTGCCGGGCGAGGAACGCCTGCGCACCCTCCTCGACGGCCCCGCCGATCTCCTGCATCTTCTCGGTGCCGGGGTCGGCCGCGAGCACCTGCTGCCGGAACACCACCCCCATCACCAGCGCGACGAGCGCGATCCCCGCGACGGTGAGGACCAGGGTGAGGTTCGTGCGAGTGAGCTCGAGAGCACCCGAGTCAGCGGCTGCGAGCGCATGAAGGGGCATGCCATCCTCCTTGACGGTCTGGTAGCCCCTGGAGCGCACCGGCGCCGACATCAGGGACGGACCCGGGCACCCTACCCGGATGACGCGTACCGACGCTCACCGGACGGCCGTGCGGCTGCTCATCGCGCCGACCGCAGCGCACTGGATATCAGGCCGCCAACGCGTCGTCGAGCGAGGCGTGGACGCCGAACACCTTGTCGAGACCAGTGATCCGAAGCACTCGGAGGACTCGGTCGGAGGAGCACACGATCCGCAACCAGCCCGATTGGTGGCGAACGAGTTTCAGCCGGCCCACCAGCACCCCGAGGCCGGTGGAGTCGATGAAGGAGACGCCCTCGAGGTCGACGACGAGCCGCACCCGGCCCGCACCGACCTCGGCGTCGAGAGCGCCGCGCAACTGCGCTGCGGTGTAGGCGTCGACCTCTCCCACCACCACGAGGACACTGACGCCGTCGTCTCGGTGCGAGGTGGTGACGGACAACTCCACGGGTGTTCTCCTCCAAGGGTCCTGGCAACTGGGCCGACCCGATCGGCCGGTTGCCAGGAGTCCGGCACCGCTTGGGGCACCTGGCCGCGCCGGTCGGGTCCACCGTTACCGTAACTGTCGTGACCTTTCCTGCACAGCAGGTGGCACGGATGGTGGCCAGGCACGAGTCGTCGGTGCTCCGGCACGTCGAGCAGATGCCGGCCCGCGAGGCGCGACACCGGCAGTGGCCACCCGACCTCCAACCGGCGCTCGCGACCGCCCTGACCGACGCCGGACTCGGTCGGCCCTGGTCGCACCAGCGCGACGCGGTCGACCTCGCCCGTGCCGGCGCGCATCTGGTGATCGCCACCGGGACGGCATCCGGGAAGAGCCTGGGCTACCTGGTACCGCTGCTGGATGCCGCACTCGCCGGCACGAGCGCGGCATCCGGGCGCGACGCCACGGCGCTGTACCTCGCGCCGACCAAGGCGCTCGCGGCCGACCAGCTCGCCGGGCTCGAGGCGCTCGCCGTGCCCGGTGTGCGTGCCGCGGTGTACGACGGCGACACCCCGCCCGACGAGCGCCGCTGGGTTCGCGACCACGCCCACGTCGTGCTCACCAACCCCGACCTGCTGCACCACTCCCTGCTGCCCGGCCACCAGCGGTGGTCGCGGTTCCTCCGGGCGCTGCGCTACGTCGTGGTGGACGAATGCCACATCTACCGCGGGGTGTTCGGCGCGCACGTGGCCGCGGTCCTTCGCCGACTGCGCCGAGTCGCCGCACGCTACCGGGCGTCTCCGACGTTTGTGCTCGCATCCGCGACCGTGAGCGAGCCCGCCGCCCATGCGAGCGCGCTGGTCGGGATGCCGGTCGGCGCGGTCACCGACGACGGCTCACCTCGGGGCGCGATGACCTTCGTGCTCTGGGAACCGGGGACGGGCACCGACGGCAGCCGCCGGTCGGCCACCACCGAGGCCGCTGACCTGCTTGCGCAACTCGTGCTCGACGACGTTCAGACCGTGGCGTTCACCCGCAGCCGCGCGAGCGCCGAGACGCTCGCCGCCCGAGCCGGCCGGGTCGTGGGCGAGCACGACCCGACGCGGAGCGGCACTGTGGCCGCGTACCGCGGTGGCTACCTCCCACACGACCGCCGCGACCTCGAGCGGCGGTTGCGCACCGGCGCGCTGCGCGGTGTCGCCGCGACGACCGCACTCGAACTGGGCATCGATGTCAGCGGGCTCGACGCTGTCGTCATCGCAGGTTGGCCGGGGCGGCGAGCCAGCCTCTGGCAGCAGGCCGGGCGGGCCGGGCGAGCGGGCGGGGAGTCCCTCGCCATCCTGGTGGCGGCCGACGACCCGCTCGACACGTACCTGGTCCGGCATCCGGAAGCGGTGTTCGGCCCACCGCTGGAGGCGACCATGGTCGACCCGGCGAACCGGCAGGTACTCGGCCCGCATCTCGCCGCCGCCGCTGCCGAACTGCCACTGACCGAGGCCGACCTCCCGCTCTTCGGCGACGGGGCGGCCGTCATCGTCGACGCGCTGGTGAGCCGCGGCATCCTGCGCCGCCGTCCGGCTGGGTGGTTCTGGGCTCGTGAGGACCGGCCCGCAGACCACCTTTCGCTGCGTGGCGCGAGCACTGTGGTGGCCGTGGTCGAGACCGGCACCGGACGGGTCGTGGGTACCGTCGACGAGGCGTCGGCCCACCTGCAGGTGCACACCGGGGCGGTGTACCTGCACCAGGGCGAGGTGTGGGTCGTCACTGATCTCGACCTCCGGAGCCGGACGGCTCACGCAGTTCGTGGTGACCCCGGCTGGAGCACCGTGGCCGAGTCGGTGAGTGCGTTCGACGTGCTCGAGACGACCTCGACCATGGAACGGGCCGCAGTCCGGGTGAACTACGGCACGGTACGGGTGCGGACCCAGGTCACGGGTTTCGTGCGCCGACTGCCCACCGGCGAGGTGGTCGGCCGGCATCTGTTGGGTCTTCCGGAGCGCTCGCTGACCACTCGGGCGGTGTGGTGGACCACCAGGCCCGACATACTCTCGGCGGCTCAGGTGACCGCGGCCGACATCCCCGGCGCCCTGCACGCCGCCGAGCACGCCGCCATCGGGATGCTGCCCCTGGTGGCGACCTGCGACCGGTGGGACGTCGGCGGGGTTTCGACCCCGCTGCATCCGGATACCGGCCTGCCGACGGTGTTGGTCTACGACGGCTACCCCGGCGGGGCCGGGTTCGCCGAGCGCGCCTACCAGATGTTCACCGCCTGGGTTAGCGCGACCCGCGACGCGGTGGCCGGATGCCGGTGCGAGCGCGGTTGCCCCGCCTGCGTGCAGTCACCGAAGTGCGGGAACGGAAATGAGCCGCTGGACAAGGCGCGGGCGTTGACCGTGCTCGACCTCGCCGTCGGCGACGCCAAGTAACGACTGTGGGCCGTCGCGTGACCGGCGGGTGCGCGGGTATGGTCCGGCCATGGTGCTCATCGGAGTAGTCCTCGTTCTCCTCGCGCTCGCAGCTGGAGGCGTGCTGGCTGCTGGGACGGCCCGGATCGACGACACGGTGGATGTCGAGGTGTTCGGGGTAACGGCCAGTTTCCCGCCGCTGCTGCTGCTGGTCACCGGCATGGTGGTGATCTCCGGCTTCTGGCTCGGCTGGGCCGTGCTCCGTAGCGGGCTGCGCCGCAACAGACGACAACGGGCCGACGCCGCAGAGGCCGCCCGCGAGGCCGAGGCCCGACGGACCGCCGAGGAGCAGCGGCTGCGCGAGGAGATCGCCGCGCGCGACGCCGAACTCGCCGAAGAGCGTCGGCTGCGGTCGGAGGCCGAGCAGCGCTCGACAACGCCCGGCGGTACCGCGGTGGCCCCGGCAGCCGCGCCGCCGCACACATCGGATGACGCGAGCCCGGTCTACCGCGAGACTGCGGACCGATTCTCGGCGTCGCCGCCGCACGACGCCGGCTACCACGAGACCGCCGAACCGATCGCTGCTCCTCCCCCGCCGCCGGTATCGCGCCCCTGACCCGCCGGCCCGGATACCGACGCACCAGCAGGTGGCTGATCGGAGAAGTTCCGCGCAGGCGCGAGCCCGGCACGCGCACGCGCGCCGACGGTCGCCGGAACCGGTAGCCATGCGCTGACCCCTCGACGTGGGGCGGTGACGGCCACCACCGCGCTGCCGTCGGCCATCGGGGTGCACGACGCGACCCGGGCGCCGTTCGCTGCCGCGATGTCGGCTGCGGCGGCGCAGTCGAGATCACCGCCGACCGCCAACGGAACAGCCGCTGCCAACGCAGCGAGGTCAGCCGCTACCCGAGCCGCCCGGACATCGCGAACGACCGTAGCGAGGACCAGGGCAGCCACCGCGGTCAGCACCACCACCGCCAACGCGCCGGCGGCGAGGACTGTGCCGGAGCCGCGCTCGCCGCACGCCCCGGAGTGGTCGCCGCACGCCCCGGAGTGGTCGCCGCGCGTCATGGTGTCTCGAGGCGCGCGGTGGCGCCGGCTCTGGCCTGGACACCGCCGCCGAGCGGCGCCAGCAGCGCCGGGACGGGCGCTTCGACGACCACCGTGACCTCACCGCCGCCTCGGGTGACCGCGACCTGCGCGCCGTCGGGCACCCGGGCCAGGGCCTGCTGGCGTGCGGCCGGCTCCGGATCGCCGCGGGCGAGCTGCCGGGCCGCGGTGCCGGCGGCATCGACGCACCGCACCTGCCGGACCCCGAGGTCGACGGCGGCGAGGCACACCGCGAGCACGACGACGACGGTCGGCACGGCCACCGCCAACTCGGCGGTGACCATCCCGCGCTCGCGGCGTGCCGGTGTCACGAACCGGTGCCGATGGCGCCGACGATGACCTTGCTCAGCGCCGACTTCACCGGGCCGGAGCGGACGATGGCGAGCAGGATCGCGGCGAACGCCACTGCGGCCACGGTGCCCACGGCGTACTCGGCGGTCGTCATCCCCTCCTCGCCGAGGGCGCGAACTCGGCGTGCCACCCGTCGCAGCCGGCCGGACAGTCGTCGGGTCATGGGAACCTCCTCCGTTGTCGGGCGCGTCGCTCGCTCCCGTTGCCCACCACCCTCGCTGCCACTCGGCCGCGCCCGGCAGTCCTGCCGGTGGGACGACACCCGATCTGTGGATGACGCCCGCACCCGCCGCGTCTTGTGGACGAACCAGGCCGCACGGTCGGGCGGGAAGGCTGATCCGCTGCGCTCGCGGTCAGTTCGGAATCCCGGGGAGGGGTCGCTCGACGCGGTTGCCGTGGATGTCGGGCGCGTCGAGGTAGGTGCCACCGGTCGCCTGGCTGGTCGTGGTCTCACTCCCGACCTCGGCTCCGACTCCGGGGCCGGCACTCACCGTGCCGCCGAGCGCCGCGCCCTCGGTGACGTTCTCTTGCTGTACCCGGGTGACCGTGGCGTCGGTGTGCAGGACGTTCTGGAACGGGTCGCCCTCGGCGGCGGTCTCCGGGTAGAACCGGTCGCCCTCGGCGACGCTGCCCAGCGGGCCACCGTCGTCGAGGCTGCCCACCCGGTCGTTCTCGCGGTCGGCCACCCACTGCTCGACGACGGCCCGGTTGGTGTCATCGACATCGAGGGTCGTCGTCGTGACGTCGACCAGGGTGGTGCCGTCGCTGAATGCCGCGCTCGCCTCGTGCGGGTCCCGGCCGGCAGGGGAACCGAGGTTCTGGTCGCGGCCCACCTCGTGGCTCAACTCCGCCTCGGTGGTGGAGGAGAGGACGACCCGGGTGACCTGCCCGTTCACGTCGCGGGTCACCGCGATGTTGTCGTTGATGGACTGGCCGACGCCGGACGTGTCGCCGAACCGGCTCACCTCGCCGGAGGCGGTCGCCGGGCCGCCGTACACACTGACCGTCGAGCCGTCCGCCATCACCTGGCGCCCCGACCACCGCGGTTCGACCCCGGCGGAGCCGGCGATGCCCCCGGCTCCGGAGTCGGGGGTGGCCGCCTCGGCCTTGCCCTTGAGCTCGACGGGCAACCCGACGGTGGTGTCGACCCTGGTCGGCGGCGGGAGGAACGGGCGCGGGAGCAGGACGTCGGCGAGGATGACGCCGGCCGCCGCCGTCAGGCTCCCCGCCGGCCCGAACGGCGGCACGAAGTTCCCCACCGCCGCCGCCGTCGTCAACCTGGACTGGCGGTCGGCGAGGTAGGCGCCCAGCTGGCCGCGGAACTCTTCGACCCGGCCCGGCTCGACCAGCCAGGTCGTGCCGTTCGTCAGCTCCGCCCCAGCCTCCGCCTCGATCCTTCCCTCCAGCCCTGCATCGCCGGCCACCAGCTTGGGCCCCAGAGCCGCGGTGCCGGCGGCGCCGGCCTGGTTCACCAGGGTGAACTCGACGTGTCCGTCGCTGAACCGGGTCTCCATCACCCGGAACTCGTGTCCCAGTTCGGCGAACCCGGCGGTGAGCTCGGTGCTGGTCACATGTACCGTCTCGCCGACCCGAACGCGCGGCGGCAACACGGCTAGCGGCACGTCCGGTACGAGCGCGGCAAGGTCTCGAGCGCACTGGTCGTCGAGGGCGCGCAGTTCGGCGAGGATCTGGTTCAGGCGCAGCACCAGCGTCTCCTCCGCCTGCGGCGTGGCCGGCAACGCGGTGTCGGCGAGGGTGCGGCCCTCGGTGACCAGCGGCTCGGCGTCGTCGGCCCAGACGCCGAGGATGCGCCCGGCCTCCCCGGCATCGTCCCCGACCTGCTGGGACTCGGTGAGCACCGGGTCGAGCGCCGCCACCAGCACGGGCGACTCCGGCGCCACGTAATGCGGGTCGACACCACGCCAGGTGCGCACCACCAGGTCGCCGCCATCGGTGATCGGGGCCGCGGCCGCGCCGAGGTCGGTGGCCGCCTGGCGGATCGCGGCGGTGTCACGGTCGAGCACCGCCAGTGCGGCGGCATCCGGGAAGGGGGCAGGCATCGTCATCCTCCGGTCAAGACGTCGGGAAGGGGACCTTGCTGGGGAGGTACCGCGAAGGGGCGGCCGATCGGCGGCGCCGGGTCGCCGTAGAGGACGGCCGAGTCGCGGCCGAACTGCTCGGCCATCAGTTCGTCACCGGTGGCGTAACTGGCCACCGCGTCGCGACATCCTTCACCGGCCCGGATGACGCGGGTGTCCATGAGCTCGGCGAGGCGGTCGTGCTCGGCGCGGAAGGCGGCGAGTTCGGCGACGACGGCCGGGGCGCCCGGAGCGCCCTCGGCCGCCGCCAGCACCGACTCGCTCGCCCGGGTCAGCGACTCCTGGAGCGTCACGGACTCCTGCTCGGTCGCCGTGATGACGCCGAACACCTCCTGCGTGCGAATCGTGTAGGCCATGACAGGGTTTCCCTCCCCGCTACAGGATCCGGATGTTGGCGACGGCTGTGCCGGCACCCGTCATGGCGGTGGTGGCAGTCCCGTCGGACTCGCCGAGAGTGCCCTCGAGCGTGCCCATCACCGTCCGCACGTGCTCGGCGACCTGCTGCCAGAGCCGCTCCACACCCTGGAAGTTCTCGGACACGCCGTCGGCGTGGTAGGCGGCGGCAAGCACACCGGCGTCGCCGGTGCGCTGTTCAATGGTGCTGAGCAGCGCCGTTCCGGCGGCGCGCATGTCCTGCTGGGCCTGGCCGCTGCTCGAGATGCTGTACGCGAGCTGGCCGAGATCGTTGGCTGGCATCTGGTGGTCCTCTTTCAGACGGTGGTGCCGGTCGGGCCGGCGTCCACGACGGAGCGCCGGCTGGTGAAGGTGGTGTGCATCTCCTCGTCGCCGGTGGTGAACGCGAGGTCCTGCGCGCGCGTCCCCTCCTGGACCGAGGTGAGCGAGATGCCGAGGTCGGCCGCGATCTGGTCGGTGTCGGCCTTAAAGAGGTCGAACGCGGCCTTGCCCTGCCCGCTGAAGGTGCCGGCGAGCGGCTCCGCCGACGCCTCGAAGGTGCGCAGAAGCGAGATGAGCTCGGTGTGTGCGGCCTCGATGGAGTCGGCGTGGCGGCTGAGCGCGGTGGCCTCCATCGTGTATCTGTCGCCTGGCATGGTGACGTCCCTTTCGCGAGTGCGGTGCACGGTGCGACATCGGTGCCGCGCCGGGAGGACGAGTCCTCGACCAGATGCACGCGCCCGCGCCCGGATCGGTTCAGCGCGGGCTCGATCGGGTTGTCCGGCAGGGCGGTCGGGCGAACGGTGGCGAGCCGAGGCAGCCTCCGGTGAACCGATCCGGCATCCGGCCCGTGCACTGGGTGTCCCCTCCCGAGAGGAGCCCCGCGATGACGATCGACCGCGACGTCACCCTCGTCGAGACGGTGCGCACCCGGCGCACCCGCCTCGTCGCCGCCTTCCTGCACGGCGAGCTCGACGAGCGCCGGCCGACCAACGACAACCTCCGCCGGTTCGCGGCCAGCCTGGTGCTCGCCGCGTTCGCCTGCGTCGGCTGCATCGCCTTCGCTGTCGTCACCTCCTACCTCGCCGCGCAGTCAGCGCGTGGCCGATGAACGGCTGGACCCGGGTCACCCTCGTCGGCAGCACCGCCCGGGGAGACGTCGCGGTGCCGGATGACGAACCGCTGGGCGCGCTGCTCCCGCGCCTGCTCGAGCTGGTCGGCGAGCAGGCCGGCCC
>JBOFJB010000318.1:0-2354 GCA_051650465.1 Dermatophilaceae bacterium
TGGCGACGACCGCCACCGCATGTTTGCAGTCGGACCCGACCGGGCAGGTGCAGCCGGCGCTCCAGCGACGCATCGGACCCGGTGGCGACCCGTGCTGCGGACCGGGTGTGGTCGGGACCAGCGCGACCCGGGTGGTGTAAGTCGTGCCGTTGCTGCCCCCGACGGAGCCGGTCGCGACCGCGCCGTCATCCGCGAGGTCGAGGTCGAGGACCCGCCCCTGCCGCACATACGCGAGACCGCGGGCGACGGTAACCGTGCCGCAGAGTTCACCGAGGGCGCGGTTGGAGAGGTCGGCGAGATGGTCGACGGCGAGTACCCGGGCCACCGGCCCACCTCCTCGGGGTGCGTCATCTGGGCTGGGGTGTGGTCTGCCGCGACCTACGGTAGACCGTCGCGCAGACGCTGCTGCGCCGGCGTCTCGCGGGCGCGGCGAAGCGCCGCGATGTCAGCCGCGCGGCGGAGGAAGCGGTGTCCCTTAGCTCGCGTCCGTGCACCGCCGCAGACGAGCCGAGTCATGCTCCCGTGGTCACCCGGTCGCCGATCGGCTGATACCGACCCTGGTGGTCCGCCGAACAGTGGAGGGACGGCAGGACCGATGGCGCGGGTCGTCGACCAGACGGCTGGTCCGCCGCCGATCGGCCCGCCTGGCGGGCTGCAGCGCTCATAGAGTCGCCGAGCCGGGTGCGAACCGGGGTCGGCCCGACCGCCGCTCCCCCAGAGTGCCCGGCGACGACGAGGTACCAGCCGCGACGAGGTGCCCACTCGGCTGCGGACGACCGTGATGGCGACCCGCAACCGGGTCGCCCGAATGAACGAAGGAGGCCACCCAGTGGCGATGACCGGCCAGACAGTGCCGCGGGTCTCGGATGACGTCCCGGCCCGGCGGTCAGGAGCGCTCCGCTCCGCGCCTCGGTCGACGGCACCCCGGCCGGCGCCGATCGGCACTCGGGCAGCATCGACCGGTGCCCGGCCGGCGTCCACGGCTACCCGGCCGGCGTCCACGGCTACCCGGCCGGCACCGACCGGTACCCGGCCGGTGGACACTCGGACCCGGTCCGCGCGTGCCGCAGGTGCCACGCCGGCCGCCGCCAGCGTGGCCGCCGACCGCGACGCGAGTTTCGCGGCAGCGGCTCGTCAGACCCGCGTCGGCAGGCTGTACTCCACCGCGGCACGCGCCTCGGTGGCGATCGACGGTGCGCCCGCCCTGGTCCGGCCCGACGCGATGCCGCCGGCCCTCGCGGCCAGCGGGCGGGACAACACGGAACGGCGCGTCGGCCACCTGCTGTCCAGGGCCACCTTCGGCCCGCGGCCGTCCGACCACGCCGACGTCCGTGCGCGCGGCATCGACGCTTGGCTCGAGCGGCAGCTCGCGCCCCGGCAGATCCCGGACCCCGGTGGCGACGCCGTGCTCGGCGCCCACCCGCTTGCCCTGGCGCCGATCGCCACCGTGCTGCGCGCCGTCTCGGTGACCATGGACGCGACCCAGCCGCCGCTGGAACTCGCCAAGGCGACTCTCGGTCTGCAGATCTTCAGTTCGCGCCAGCTGTTCGAGGTGGTCGTCGACGTCTTCAGCAATCTGCTGCACGTCACGTCCCCGTCGGACGACGTCTGGGCGACGACCCCAAACTATGCGGCGTCCGTCATCCGGGCGCACGCGTTCGGGAAGTACTCCGACATGCTGCGAGCCGCGATGCGTCATCCGGCGATGCTCCTCTATCTCGACAACAACCAGTCCACCCGCGACCGGATTAACGAGAACCTCGGCCGTGAGTTGCTCGAACTGCACTCGGTGGGAGTCGCCTCGGGCTACACCGAGAACGACGTCCTCAACAGCGCGCGCATCCTCACCGGTCGCGGGGTGCATTTCCGCGCGTCATGGGAGTTTCGTTGGACCGCCAAGGACCACTACACCGGCCCGGTGCGGGTGCTCGGCTTCGCACACCCGGGCGGTGCCACGGCGGATGGCCTGGCCGTCGGTGACGCGTACCTCTCGTACCTGGCGCGGCATCCGTCGACCGCGCAGACCGTCGCCCGCAAACTCGCGGTGCGGTTCGTCTCCGACAACCCGCCCCAGTCGCTGGTCGACCGACTGGCCGCGACGTACCTCAGCAACGACACCGCGATCGTGCCCGTGCTTCGCGTGCTGTTCCGCAGTAGCGAGTTCTGGTCGGCACCGCAGGCGAAGACCCGGCGACCGCTCGAGGATGCCGTCGGTGCCTTCCGAGCGGTGGATGCCGTGGTGAGTGCAGACACCACCAAGGGGTTGACCTCGCTGTACCGCCTGCTCCAGAAGGTCGGGCACCACCCCTTTGCCTGGGGCCCGCCGGATGGCTACCCGGATGTGTACTCGGCGT
>JBOFJB010000319.1:0-12298 GCA_051650465.1 Dermatophilaceae bacterium
TCGAGGTGCTGGTAGAGATCCGGGTCGACCTTGATGGCGCTCGCGTGCAAGCCGGCCTTGTGCGCGAAAGCGCTCGAGCCCACGTACGGCTGGCGTGAGTAGGCCGGCACGTTGGTGACTTCGGCGATGGCGTGGGCGATCCGGGTGGCGTCCTGCAGGCGGTGTGGCTCGAGCAGCGGCAGGCCCCGCTTGAGTTGGAGGTTGGCCACCACCGTGACCAGGTCGGCGTTGCCGGTGCGCTCCCCATAGCCGTTGACCGTGCCCTGGACGTGCGTGGCACCGGCATCCACCGCGGCCATCGAGTTCGCCACGGCACACCCGGTGTCGTTGTGGCAGTGGATGCCGACCCGGGCGCCGACCACCGACACCACGTCGTGCACGACGTCGGCCACCTCACTGGGCAGCAGCCCGCCGTTGGTGTCACACAGCGCGACGACCTCGGCGCCGGCCTCGGATGCCGCCCGGAGCACCTCCAGGGCGTAGTCGCGGTCGAGGCGGTATCCGTCGAAGAAGTGCTCAGCGTCGAGGAACACCCGGCGCCCCTCCGCGTGGAGGAACGACACCGTGTCACGCACCATGGCGAGGTTCTCCTCGGGCGTGGTGCGCAGGGCCCGTTCGACATGCCCGGTGTGCGACTTCGCGACGAGGGTGACCACGGGCGCGCGGCTCGCCAGCAGGGCGAGCACCAGCGGGTCGGTACGAGCCTGCCCACCAGCCCGCCGGGTCGCCCCGAACGCGGCCAGGGTCGCAGTGCGCAAGTCGAGCTGCTCAGCGGCGCGCGCGAAGAACTCGGTGTCCTTGGGGTTGGCGCCGGGCCAACCGCCCTCGATGTACCCGACCCCCAGGTCGTCCAGGTGAGCCGCGATAGCGAGTTTGTCGTGCACGGAGAGGTTCAGCCCCTCCTGCTGCGCGCCGTCGCGCAAGGTCGTGTCGTAGACGTGCAGATCGGTCATCGCCTCAGTCCTCATCGGGTCGGATGCCGGTCGCCCGGCGAAGTCGTCGCGCCGCGCCGCACGGCGTCGTCCTGTCGCCCCGGCCCGCCTTAAACTCAGGCCGGGGCACGACGATGGCGTCCACCATGGCCGGCCGGCGCTGCTCCGCCGGCCCAGTAAGGGTGGGGGCCGACGGCCTCGTCATCCGATCAACGCCGGACGTGCGACGCTCCCGGACCAACAAAAAGACCTCCCGGGTCAGGGAGGTCTGCGCGACGAGCGGGGGCCCGTCGCGCTAGCCGATAATGGTCGCCGCGGTGGCGGCTCGGAACGTCACGCCGCAAGGATGCCACGTCATCCGTCTCGCTGCCGAGAGACCGTCCACATGCCGGCCACGTCGACGTCCGGCCTGCGCGACCGCTGTCCTCGAGCCCGTCTCCCACCACTGCCGGCTGGGCCTGCTCCGGTCCACGACAGCCGACGGTCACGGCTGCCAGGTCACGGGCCCGAGCGTCGGGCATCGGGCCGGACCTCGGTCGGGCATCGTGCCGGACCTCGCGCGACGAGTGGTGGCCGGTCGCGTTGTCGATCAGGAGCGCCACCACGGGTCTCGTGCAGGCGGCGCCGCGGCATCCACTCGATCTCCCGGGCGGGGTACGGCAACCGGCACCCCGGCCGCTTCCGCCGCGACGAGCAGCCGCTCGATCGGCTCGGCCCATGGGTGCGGCGCCAGGCTGAAGGTGCACCAGTGGATCGGCAGCACCACACCGGCCCGCAGCAGCCTGGCCGCCTCGACCGCTTCCTCGGGGTTGAGGTGGATGTCGTGCCACGCCGGGTCGTAGGCGCCGACCGCCATCAGCGAGGCGTCGAACGGGCCGTACTGCTCGCCGAGCCGCGCGTACCCGCCGAAAAATCCCGTGTCGCCGCTGAAAAACACCCGGCCGCCGGGCGCCGCCACGATCCAGGACGCCCAGAGCGTGCCGTTGCGCCGAAGCCCACGACCGGAGAAGTGCTGAGCCTCGACTGCTGTGAGCCGGACATCCGCCACGTCGACCTGGTCCCCCCAGTCGCACTCGCGCACCCGCTGCGGCGAGATCCCCCACGCCTCGAGATGGGCGCCGACTCCGAGCGGTACGACGAACAGCGGGTCGCTGTCCGCGGCCAGAGCACGCACGGTCGCCATGTCGAGGTGGTCGTAGTGGTCGTGTGAGATGACCACCGCGTCGACCCGGCCCAGCGCCGCCAGCGACACCGGGACAGCGTGCAGGCGGCGCGGGCCGATGTACCGGCTCGGGGAACATCGCTCAGACCACACCGGATCCAGCAGGACGCGCACGCCGTCGAGCTCGACCAGACATGAGGCATGCCCGAACCAGGTGACGTGCAGCCCGGTCGTGGCAGGCGCCCGCCGGGTGCTCACCACCGGTACCGGCCGCGGCGGGCGCCGCAGTGCGGCACCCCGGGCGAACCGCCGGAGCACGTCGCGCTGGTCGGCCGGCACGGATGACGTGGCGTTCGCCGAGTTGTGGAAGGCCCCGTCGCGGTATCGGGGGGAACGCGTCATCCGTCTCAGCCGGTCACCTGCGGCACTGCCGCCGATCGCGACGGTGACATCGCGAGCAGCGACCGCGACGGCGCCGAGAGCGGTGGCGGAGCCCAACACGACCGGGAGGCGGTGACGGCGGCGCATACCGACCATTGTCAGGGTCGGCCATGGTCACCGGTCAACGACCCGAGGTATCCGTCGGGCAGCCGCGCTCCGTGGTGGGTCGGCCTCAGCGCCACTCGCCTCGGAGCGCCCGCACCCGTCATCCGTTCGCCGCCGCGGCGAACGCGTCGAAGAGGCGACCGTCGTCGCCGGCTTCGGGGTGCCACTGGACGCCGAGCCGGAACGGCCCGGCGGGGTGCTCCATTGCCTCGAGCGTGCCGTCCGCGTGCCACGCCGACGCGACCCAGCCCGAGCCGTCGAGCGACTCGGGCACCACCGCCTGGTGGTGGTACGTCGGCACGTCGATCGGCATCGACCCGACGATGCCGGCCAACCGCGAGCCGGCCACCGGGGTCACCCGGTGCGAGGAGAACACACCCGGCTGGGGGCAATGCGCGTCGTGGCCCACCCGGTCGGGCAGATGCTGCTCGAGCCGCGCACCGGCCGCCACCGCCAACACCTGCATCCCCCGGCAGATCCCGAGGACCGGCATCTTCCGCTCGATGGCGACCTCAGCGAGCGCCAATTCCCAGGCGTCGCGGTCGGGTCGCGGAGCCTGAGCACCCGGATGACGCTCCGCCCCGTACCGTTGCGCGCCGACGTCCGCACCGCCCACGATCACCAACCCGTCGAGGCGGTCGAGCACGGCGTGCGCGAGGCCGGCATCGACATCCGGCCTCGGCGGGAGGACCACAGCGAGGGCACCGGCCCGCTCGAGGTGCCCCAGATACCCCTGTGGGAGAACGGCACTGCGCTGCGCGACCCACGGGTCGCGGTCGACCTCCTCGAGGTAGCAACTGACGCCGACGACGGGTCGGGTGCTCATCACAGGCACTCAGAGCGGCGTGACGTAGGCGGCCGAGATGCCCCCGTCGACGAGGAAGGTCGACGCCGTGATGAAGCTCGACTCGTCGGAGGCGAGGAAGAGCACCGCGTTCGCCATCTCCTCGGCGGTGCCGAACCGGCCCATCGGCACATGCACGAGACGCCGGGCGGCCCGCTCGGGGTCGCTCGCGAACAACTCGCGCAGCATCGGGGTATCGACTGGCCCCGGGCACAGGGCGTTGACGCGAATGCCGCTGCGCGCGAACTGCACCCCGAGTTCACGGGTCATGGCGAGCACCCCACCCTTGGAGGCCGAGTACGAGATCTGCGAGGTCGCCGCACCCATCACCGCGACGAAGCTCGCCGTGTTGACGATCGACCCAGACTCCTGCTCGAGCATGTGCGGGATCGCCGCCTTGCAACACAGGTACACGGAAGTGAGGTTGACGTCCTGCACCCGGCGCCACGCGCCTAGGTCGGTGTCGAGGATCGAGTCGTCCTCGGGCGGGCTGATGCCGGCATTGTTGAACGCCACATCACACCGGCCGAACCGTTCGACCGCCGTGGCGAAAAGCCGGTCGACGTCGTCCTTGCTCGTGACGTCGCAGTGCAGGTAGGCGCCGTCGACCTCCTGGGCCAGCGCCTCGCCGGCGTCGTCGGCCAGGTCGCCGATGACGACCCGTGCACCCTCGCCGGTGAAACGCCGCACCGTCGCCAGCCCGATGCCGGAGCACCCACCGGTGACCACCGCGACCTTGCCATCAAGCCTTCCCGTCATCTGCTGCGCCGTCCCGTCATGTGCTGTCCTTCCTCACGTCTGGGTGCTGATGAAAACGTTCTTGACCTCGGTGAACGCGTCGAGCGCGTCCGGGCCGAGTTCGCGGCCGAGGCCGCTCTGCTTGAATCCGCCGAACGGCGTCGCGTAGCGCACCGAACTGTGGCTGTTCACCGAGAGATTGCCCGCCTCGACGCCGCGGGCCACCCGGATGGCGCGGCCGACGTCGCGAGTCCAGATCGACCCGGAGAGTCCGTAGGCGGTGTCGTTGGCCATGGCCACGGCGTCGGCCTCGTCGTCGAACGGCAGCACCGCCACGATCGGGCCGAAGACCTCCTCGCGCCACACTCGGTCCCGGGTCGACCGCGGGATGACGACCGTCGGCGGGTACCAGAACCCGGGCGCCTCGGGCGCCGAACCGCGAAAGGCGACGTCAACGGCATCCGGTGCGCCGTCGGCATCCTCGACGAAACCCCTTACCGTGCAACGCTGCCCGGCACTGATCAGCGGCCCCATATCGGTCGCCTCGTCGCCGGGGTCACCAACGGTGACGGTACGCAGGGCGGCCTCGAAGCGCTCCATGAAGGCGTCGTGCACTGAGCGCTGCACGAGGATGCGGCTGCGCGCGCAGCAGTCCTGGCCGGCGTTGTCGAGGAAGCTCATCGGCGCGCTCGCCGCGGCGGCGTCGAGGTCGGCGTCGGCGAAGACGATGTTGGCCGACTTACCACCGAGTTCGAGGGTGACCCGTTTCACGGTGTCAGCCGCCCGGCGCATGATGCCCTGCCCCACCACGGTCGAGCCGGTGAAGCACACCTTGCGCACGTCCTGGTGGCTGACGAACCGCTCCCCCACGACCGAGCCCTTGCCCGGGACCACGGTGAGCACACCCTCGGGGATGCCGGCGTGCAACGCGAGTTCGCCCAGCCGCAGGGCCGTGAGCGGGGTGAGCTCGGCCGGTTTGAGGACCACGGTGTTACCGGCCGCCAACGCCGGCGCGAGGCCCCAGCCGGCGATCGGCATGGGGAAGTTCCACGGTACGACGACCGCGACGACACCGAGCGGCTCCTTGAACGTGACGTCGAGCCCACCGGCGACAGGGATCTGGCGGCCGAACAGCCGCTCGGGGGCGGCCGAGTAGTACCGCAGCACGGACGCGACGTTGCCCGCCTCCCCACGTGCGCCCACGATGGTGTGGCCAGAGTTCGCGACCTCGAGCCGCGCGAGTTCCTCGGTGTGCTCCTCGACGAGGTCGGCGAACCGGCGCAGCAGCATCCCGCGATCGGCCGGAGCGACCGCACGCCAGGCCGGACCGGCAGCGACCGCCCGCGCGACAGCGTCATCGGCCTCCTCCGCGGTCGCGAGGCGAACCGAGGTGAGCACCTCCTCGGTCGCGGGGTTCACGACATCGTGATGCCCGCCGGCATCGGGGTCGGGCGCCCGCTGATCCGGCAGGTCGCCGGCCAGGTCGGTCTGGTGCGTCATCGGTCGGACCTCACAGCCGCTCGAACCCCCGCACCCGCTCCCAGTCGGTGACCGCGGCATCGAACGCGGCGAGCTCGACATCGGCGGCGTTGACATAGTGGTCGACGACGTCGTCGCCGAACGCAGCCCGCGCCACGGCCGACCCGGCCAACAGGTCGCGCGCCTGGAGCAGCGTCGCCGGCACGTGGTCGAGGTCGGCGGCATAGGCGTTGCCGGTGACCGGCTCGGCGAGCGGCAGTTCGTGCTCGACGCCGTGGAGGCCGCCGGCGATCATCGCCGCGACGGCGAGGTACGGGTTGACGTCGCCGCCAGGTACCCGGTTCTCGAGCCGCAACCCGGCGCCGCGCCCGACCACCCGCAACGCACAGGTGCGGTTGTCACGGCCCCACGCGACTGCGGTAGGGGCGAACGAGCCGGGCTGGAATCGCTTGTAGGAGTTGATGTTCGGCGCGTAGAAGTAACACAGTTCGCGCATCGTCGCCTGGATGCCGGCGAGGAAGTGGTCGAACAGCGCGCTCTGCCCGCCGGGCCGGGCGTCATCCGCGCACACGGCCGCACCGTCGTCGAGGCCACGTAGCGACAAGTGGATATGGCACGAATTTCCCTCGCGTGCATCGTATTTCGCCATGAACGTGATCGACTTGCCGTGAGCTGCCGCGATCTCCTTCGCCCCGGTCTTGTAGATGACGTGATGGTCGCACGTGCGCACGACATCGTCGTAGAGAAACGCGATCTCGTGCTGGCCGAGGTTGCATTCGCCCTTGGCTCCCTCGACGGTGACGCCCGCGACCCACATCTGGTTGCGGATGTCGCGAAGCACCGGCTCGACCTTGCTGCCGCCGAGGACCGAGTAGTCGACGTTGTAGCGGTTCGCGCCAGTGAGCCCGTGGTACCGGCGGTCCCAGGCGCTCTCGTAACTGTCCTCGAAGAGGATGAACTCGAGCTCGGTGCCGGCGACGGCACGGTGGCCGAGGGCAGCGGCCCGCTCGGTCTGCGCGGTGAGCACCGAACGCGGGCTCGGCCGCACCGGACCGGAGCCGTCGAGCCAACGCAGGTCGCACTGCAGCGTCGCCGAATGCGGCTGGCCGGGGGTGCGGCGCAGCGTCGTGAGGTCGGGAACGAACTCGAAGTCGCCGTAGCCCTGCTCCCAGGACGAGATCGCGTAGCCGCCGACGGTATTCATCTCGACGTCGACCGCGAGCAGGTAGTTGCACCCCTCGGTGCCGTGGTCGAGCACGTGGTCGAGGAAGAACCGACCGTGCAACCGTTTGCCGGCGAGCCGGCCCTGCATGTCGGTGAAGGCGAGCACCACGGTGTCGACGGCGCCCGACTCGATATCGGCGCGCAGGTGCTCGAGAGTCAACTGCGGCGGTCCGCCGGGGTGGATCGATGCTGGCAAGGGTGACCTCCCGTCATCCAATCAGTCCGCGGAGCAACGCCGACGTGGCGTCGACATGCTCCTCCATGGCGGCGCGAGCGTCGTCCGGGCGGCCGGTGAGGACCGCGTCGACGACCGTGTCGTGCTGTTCGTGCGAGTGCTCGATGTTGACGCGGAGTACCGGGATGACGGCAAGCCAGGTGTCCAGCACAGCCTGAGCCCGGGTCACCGCGTCCACCACCATCGACGACTCGGTGATGGTGGCGATCGCGAGGTGCAGCCTGGAGTCGGCGACGCGATGTGCAGCCGGATCGGCCGCCCGGGCGGCAGCGCACGTCTCGGTGAGCCAGTCGCGTTGGTCCTGGGACAGTTGCCGGTGAGCCGCCAGCCAGGCCGCGCCCGGCTCGACGACCCGCCGGAAGTCGAGGATGTCGGTGAGCGCGGCACCAGCCTGCGGCGGCGGTACGTCGGTCCGAAGGGTGGTGTCACCGGGATCGCGCCCGGTGTACCGCACGACGGTCCCTCCGCCCCGGCCGCGGCGGGTGGTGACCAGCCCGAACTCGCGCAACGCAGCGATGGCTTCGCGAAGGGTGTTGCGGGACACCCCCAGCCGGTCGGCGAGATCACGCTCGGGTGGCAACTGCTCGCCGTCGACGAAGACTCCCAGCCGGATCGTCGTGGCGAGCTGCTCGACAGTGGTCTCGAACACGTTGCCGACCACCGGACGGAGCACGGCATCAGGCAGCCGGGTCGTCAACGTCGACCGCTCGTACGGGGTCATCCCCCGAGTATGCCGCGAAATGGTGCTGATGTAGACCATTACATGGTCGTCGGACTGCTCGGCGGCCGTCGCGACCGGGTCGAGCCAGGGCGGCACTCGGCCGGTCAGTCGCCGGCCTGCCCGTCTAGCGACTCCCGGATGAGGTCCGCATGGCCGGCGCCGGGGGCGTACTCCTCGACGAGGTGGACCAGTATCCCGGCCGCTCTCCCAGTTCACGAATGCCCAGGGATCACCCGCGCCTTCTCCGCGCAGCACCACGACGAACCAGTGGTGCTCGATCGAGCGCGGTGCTTGAGGTCAGCGGTCCGGACCTGACTACGTGTAGCACAGGTGCTACTTTAGGTTCGTGGACGAGGTCGGGTTGCGGGAAATGCGGCAGCACGCGAGCGAGCTCGTTCGCCGGGCCGAGGGTGGCGAGCGCCTGACCATCACGGTGGCCGGTCGCCCGGCTGCCATGCTGGGCCCCGTCAGTTCGCGGACCTGGCGGACCTGGGCAGAAATGAGCGAAGTGCTCCGCGGCGGTGCTGACGAAGACTGGGAGAACGACCGCGACCTCGTCGACGGCACCGTGGTCGACCCGTGGGAGCGGTGACCACTCGCGGTGTCGTCGACACGAGCGTGCTCATCGGCGACGACCTCGGTGTCCTCCCCGGGCACCTCGCGATCAGCGTGGTGAGCATCGCCGAGCTCCAGTTCGGCGTGCTCGTCGCGAAGAACGACGACATACGGGCGCATCGACTGCAGCGGCTCGCTCGGTTGCGCCGCTCCTTCGACCCGCTGCCTGTCGACGACGCCGTGGCCGACAGCTATGGGCAGCTCGCCGCGCGGGTCGCCCGTCACGGGCGGCAACCTCGCGCGCGCCAGTTCGACCTGCTCATCGCCGCGACCGCCCACGCGCACGACGCGCGGCTGGTCACCCGCAACCCGAAGGACTTCCGGGGCCTGGAGGACCTCGTCGACGTCACCGCCCCGTAGCCCGTCTCGATGAGCGGGTGCGTCTCGGTTTCGACGAATACCGCTCGGCCGCAACCGTGCTCGACCCCCTCGCGCCGGGAGCAACCGTGTCAGTCGGCGAGCAGGTCCAGGATCCGCTGGTCGTTCTCGAGGCGGATGCTGCGCACGTAGCGACCGACGAGGCGCCGGGTCACCGCCCCCGGGCGGTCGCGTAGCTCCGCGGTCGTCACGACGGTCGTCGCCCGGTACTCGTCAGCATCGGCAGGCACCCGCTCCACCCCGCCGGCCCGAAAGCCGGAGTGACCGACATCCACCTGCAGCCCGGCGGCTCCGGTCAGCGCGAACCCGACCAGCCAGGCCCCGCCGTACTGGGTGTGGGCACCGACCGCGGCGGCAAGCTTGATACCGACGAGTACCGATGTCACCGGCGCCAGCGCCACGAGCGTGCGGCCGTCCAGACGCTGGTGGTCGCCGGTCATCCAGGTGTTCAGCATCCGCGCCATGCCCTCATCGGTGAACTCGATCTCGAGCACCTCCTCAGGACCGCCAGGAAGTGACAGCTGCCTCGACGCGTCGAGGCCGGCGACCATGGCGACACCATCCGCTCGCCGGTCGGGGCGCACGAGCCTCTCCAACGGCGGTCCCGGGAGGTCGTCCGGCAGTCGCGCGGCGTCGATGAACCTGTTGAGGTTGGCTTGCCAATGGTCGCCGGTGACGGCATCGAGGAGCATCTCGTGGCGCGGAGTCATCGGCGCGGCGACGAAGGAGAAGTGCGCCTGTTCGCGCTCGGCCTCGGGGATCGGGTCGCGCCGGATGTACTTGTCGAGCAGTGCGTTGATCCGGTCGTCAGTCTGCTGGCGAGCGGCGTGGTGGCGCAGCACTTCGGGGTCGCTCAGCCTCCGCTTGGTGGTGTCGCCCCTGCCGAAGTAGGCGCCGTCCACCATGTGCGGAGCGAGCGCCGATGGCGGCACCGCGACGAGCAGGTACCCGCGCGTCGGGTCGGCGGACGACCAGATAGCGGTGCAAGCGACGTGCAGCGGCGGGTCGCATCGCGAGGCCGCGACCTGCTCGACCCGCTCCGGCAGGCCCGTCAACTCGACCGGCGTCAACCGCGGCGGTCCGTCATCCTGCTCGTCGAGCCCGATGAGCAGAGCCCCACCGTCGATGGCGAACTGCGCCAGGTCGCGGGCGAGTTCCTTGTTGGCACCATCTCCCCTGCTGACCTCTCGCTTGAGGTCGAGGTAGTGCGTCTCGACGAGCAACCCGTTCGATGCAGCCTCCTCGATCTCCTGCTCCGTGGTCGGCAACCACCGAGGAACCTCCGGCGACAGGAACACCTCAGTCATCCACTCATGATGCCCGCCTCGACCGACGGGGTCGGCGCGAACCATGCACCAGCCACCTCGTGGTCGCGCCGACGCCGATGCCTACGCTGCTGTCACGCCCGAGCATCTCCGCGAACTATTCGACTCGACAGGTCAGCGCACTGGGTCGAGAGGAGGGTGCCTGCACGGGAGTGTCCCTGGCCGGCTACTCCGGCTATTTCACCGACAACCTGAAGTCGTCGAACTGGATGTGGTCGTTGCTCGGGGAGTGGAACCGCTCGTCGTCTTCCTTGCCCCCGCGGTAACTATGGAAGAGGACGTTGTTCAGCCGCACGTCCGACTTCCCACCCTCGCGGTAGTACATGTCCGTCTTGCTCAGCACGCGACGGCCGTCGACGTACATCTCGAGCAGGCCGTCGCGCTTGCCCGGGGTGTTCAACCGGATGCGCTGCTGGACCGAGTACCACCGGTCCGGCTGCGCATTCTCGAAGAACGTGATGTCGACGCCGCACTTGCTCGGGTCGCGGTCGGGCAGGTATGTGTACGCGACGAGGTCCCCGCCCTCGCGCCACATCAGCCGTGCAGAGAAGCCGTTCTCGATCGAGTTCTCATCCTTGGTGCACCCGGTCGGCGACGCGCCGAGCGTGGTCCCACCCAAGCCCGGGAGTTTGCCGCCGGCCGCCCACTCGAAGTCGCCCGACGAACCGCTCTCGAAACGCAGGCGGTACTCCAGCGTCGCTTCGTCCGCGGCCGGGAAGAACTTGTCGAAGATGAAGCCCGAGTTGTAGCCACCGGCGGTCCCGGCCGGGTAGTTCGCCCGCAGCACGCCATCGCCGACGGTGTTCCGTGCCGGCCATGTGGTGCCGTCACCGTCGAAGCCGCGAACCGAGCGCGGCGCGATCTCGCCGAAGTCGGAACGGACCGTGTCGAGGGTGTAGTCCTTCATCGAGTTGTTCCCACCGTGCTGATCGAAGTCTTGCTCGAACACGAGGGAACCTGGGGCGGGTTGCGCCGCATTCGCGGATGGCGTGGGAGCGGCAGTCGACTCCGACGGCTTCGGATCCGACGACTCCGACGGCTTCGGGTCCGACGACTCCGACGGCTTCGGGTCCGACGACTCCGACGGCTTCGGGTCCGACGACTCCGAGGGTTTCGAGTCCGAGGGCTTCGACGGTTTCGGATCCGACGACTCCGAGCGGGACGATGACGACGGCGTCGACGCGGTCACCGGCTCCTGGCCGGGCGACATGCTGGCCGGTCCGGACGGCTGACACCCGGCGAGCAACGCCGGCGCGAGAACGCCTGCCAGGCAAACGGATACGAGGCGTGACGCAGGTCGCATGATGCAAGGCTCCAATGGTCTGGCGACGTTACGGGCAGTGGGCCCACTCGTGGAGAAGCACACACCGACAGCGACGACGTGTGCTTCTACGTGGGCCGAATGCAGCGTACGTATGACGGACGGGCCCGCCGAAAGACACTAGGGAAACACCAAGCGAAAGATCCCGCGGTCAGACGAGGCGGCTCAGCCAGCCGTGAGTGTCCTCGGCGCGGCCGTACTGGATGTCGAGCAGCCGCTCCCGGATGGCGTTCGTCACCCCACCACCGGACTCCCCGGCGGTTGACGGCGCGGACCCGCCCTCCCAGCGCAACTCACCGACCGGGGTGACGGCTGCCGCTGTGCCACAGGCGAACACCTCACGGATCTCGCCCGAGCGCACGCCCTCCTGCCACTCCTCGATGGGCACCCGGCGCTCCTCAGGATCGAGCCCGAACTCCTTGGCGAGTTCGAGGATCGAACTCCGGGTCACTCCTTCGAGAATCGACCCGGTCAGCGCCGGGGTCACCAGCCGGTGGTCGTCGGTGACGAAGAACAGGTTCATCCCACCGAGCTCCTCGACATACGTCTGGGTCTGCGTGTCGAGGAACACCGCCTGGTCGCAGCCGTGCTCGATCCCTTCGAGTTGCCCCGCCAGGGATGACGCGTAGTTGCCGCCACACTTCGCGGCACCAGTACCGCCAGCGCCGGCCCGGGCGTAATCCTGGGAGACCCACAGCGTCACCGGCCGCAGCCCTCCCCGGAAGTACGCACCAGCCGGTGACGCGATGACGGAGTAGGCCACCTCAGCCGCTGGGCG
>JBOFJB010000320.1:0-7830 GCA_051650465.1 Dermatophilaceae bacterium
TCCTCATGGACGAGCCGCTGTCCAACCTCGACGCCAAGCTGCGGGTGCAGATGCGCACCCAGGTGGCGCGCATCCAGAAGACCCTCGGCACCACCACGGTGTACGTCACGCACGACCAGACCGAGGCGATGACCCTCGGCGACCGCGTCGTCGTCATGCGTGGCGGCGTCGTGCAGCAGATCGGGTCGCCCACCGAGCTGTACGAGCACCCCACGAACCTCTTCGTCGGTGGCTTCATCGGCAGCCCGTCGATGAACTTCCTCGCCGCCTCGGTCGAGGGCGACCGGCTCGAGAGCGGCCTCGGCACGCTCACCATGCCCGACCAGGTCCGGCACGCCGTGCAGGACAGCAGCACCAGGACCGTCATCATCGGCCTGCGCCCGGAGCACTTCGAGGACGCCTCCCTCGTCGGCGACAAGCCGGGCGCCACGGTGACCGTGCCGGTCGACCTGGTCGAGTCCATGGGCTCCGACGTCTACGCCTACTTCACCGTCGTCGGCGAGCAGGCCCGCTCCGGCGATCTTGACGACCTGGCCCGCGACACCGGTCAGGACATGCTCGGCGACGGCACCACCGTCACCGCCAGGCTCAACGCGGGCGCGCGGGTGCATCCGGGACAGCCGGCGAAGCTGTGGGTCGACACCGCCAAGATGCACGTCTTCGACACCGAGAGCGGCCGCAACCTCACGGCGTCCGTCTCCGAGAAGTCGACCACCTGACCGCGTCGCGCGCCCACGGGGCCCGGACCACGGACAGCCCGCCCGGCGCGACGAGCTCGCGCTCCGGGCCTCCTAGCGCGGACGGACGCCGGCCCGCACCAGGCCGTAGGTGACCGAGTCGAGCAGCGCCTGCCAGCTCGCCTCGAGGATGTTGGCCGCGACCCCGATCGTGGTCCACGACGTCGAGCCGTCGGAGGTCTCGATGAGCACCCGGGTCACGGCGTCGGTGCCGTGGGCGGCGTCGAGGATGCGCACCTTGTAGTCGATGAGCTCGAGCTCGCCGATCTCGGGATAGACAGCGGCCAACGCCGCCCGCAGGGCCTGGTCGAGGGCGTTGACCGGGCCGTTGCCCTCGCCGGTCTGGACGTGCCGCTCCCCCGCTGCGCGCAGCTTCACGGTGGCCTCCGACACGGCGTCCACACCGCCGCGACCATCGGTGATGACCCGCCAGGACTCGACCTCGAAGAAGACCGGCAGCGCGCCGTCGACCTCGCGCCGCAGCAGCAGCTCGAAGCTGGCGTCGGCGGCGTCGAAAGTGTAGCCCTGCAGCTCCCGTTCCTTGACGGTCGCGAGCACCCGGCGCAGCGTGGCGGCATCCGCCTCGGAGTCGGCGTCGAGGTCGAACCCGAGCTCGCGCGACTTCAGCTCGATCGATGCCCGGCCGGCCATGTCCGACACCAGCATCCGCATGTCGTTGCCGACCTGCTTCGGGTCGAGGTGCTGGTAGAGGTCGGGGTCGACCTTGATGGCGCTCGCGTGCAGCCCGGCCTTGTGCGCGAACGCGCTGGACCCCACGTACGGCTGGCGCGAGTACGCCGGAACGTTGGTCAGCTCGGCGATGGCGTGGGCGATGCGCGTGGCGTCCTGCAGGCGGTGCGACTCGAGGAGTGGCAGCCCGCGCTTGAGCTGGAGGTTGGCCACCACGCTCACCAGGTCGGCGTTCCCGGTGCGCTCCCCGTAGCCGTTGACCGTGCCCTGGACATGGGTGGCACCCGCGTCCACCGCGGCCATCGAGTTCGCCACTGCGCACCCGGTGTCGTTGTGGCAGTGGATGCCGACCCGTGTGCCGGTGACCGCCACCACGTCGTGCACGACATCGGCCACCTCGCCCGGCAGCATCCCCCCGTTGGTGTCGCACAGCGCCACGACCTCGGCGCCGGCCTCGGCCGCGACGCGCAACACCTCGAACGCGTAGTGCCGGTCGAGCCGGTAGCCGTCGAAGAAGTGCTCGGCGTCGAGGAACACCCGTCGCCCCTCGCCGCGCAGGAACGACACCGTGTCGCGCACCATGGCGAGGTTCTCCTCGGGGGTGGTGCGCAGCGCCCGCTCGACGTGCCCGACGTGCGACTTCGCCACGAGCGTCACCACGGGCGCGCGGCTGGCGATCAGGGCCAGCACGAGTGGGTCGGTGTCGGCCCGCCCGCCGGCTCGACGGGTCGCCCCGAACGCGGCCAGGGTCGCCGTGCGCAGGTCGAGCTCGTCGGCGGCGCGGGCGAAGAACTCGGTGTCCTTCGGGTTCGCGCCGGGCCAGCCGCCCTCGATGTATCCGACCCCCAGGTCGTCGAGGTGGGCCGCGATGGCCAGCTTGTCGTGCACCGAGAGGTTGAGCCCCTCCTGCTGCGCGCCGTCGCGCAAGGTGGTGTCGTAGACGTGCAGATCGGTCATCGCCACAGTCCTCATCGGTCGGATGCCGGTCGCCCGGCGGAGTCGTCGCGCCGTACCGTACGGCGTCGTGGTGCCGCCCCGGCCCGCCCGGAGCCCGGGCCGGGGCGCGGCCGTGGCGTCCACCACGGTCGGCCGGCGCTGCCCCGCCGGCCGTGGGGGTGGAGGCTGGCGGTCTCGTGATCCGGCGGCGCCTCGACGTGCGACGCTCCGGACCGACAAAAAAGACCTCCCGGGTGAGGGAGGTCTGCGCGACGAGAGAGGTCTCGTCGCGCTAGCCGATAATGGTGGCCGCGGTGGCGGCATAGAACATCACCCGGCAAGCATGGCACGTCATCGGGGCTCCTGCCGAGGGTTGGTCCACATGCCGGGCCACGCCGACGGGCCGCTCCGCTCGACCGCGGTCCTCGAGCCCGTTCACCCCACTGGGAGATGGGCCTGCTCCCATCCGCGACGGCCGACGGTGGTGGCGGCGAGGTAGCTGACTCGAAGCGTTCCGGTGACGGGCTCGCGGTCGACGAGCACTTCGACCCCGTAGACCGACTCGACGAGACCGGCGGTCAACACCACGTCGGGAGTGCCGGCACCAGCTACCCGCCCGTCGTCCAGCACGACGACGTGGTCGCAGTACCGTGCGGCGAGATTGAGATCGTGCAGTGCGACGACGCACGTGGCATCGAGCGTTCGCAGCAGACCGAGCAGCTCGAGTTGGTGCCGGATGTCGAGGTGGTTGGTGGGCTCGTCGAGGAGGACCTCCCGCGGCTCCTGGGCGAGGGCGCGGGCGAGCTGGGTCCGCTGCTTCTCGCCTCCGGAGAGGGTGGTCCAGCCGCGGTGCTGCAGGTCGGCGATGTCGACGAGGTCCAGCGCCCTGTCGACAACCTGCTCGTCGTACTCGGTCAGGGCATCGAAACGGCCGCGGAACGGCGTGCGACCGAGCTCCACGATCTGGCGGACGGTGATGTGATGACGGTCCGACACATCCTGCGCGACGACCGCGAGTCGGCGGGCGAGCACCCGCCGGCTGAGATCGCCCAGACCGTCGTCGTCGTACCGGACCGTTCCGGCGTCGGGGCTGCGGAGGCCGGCGAGCAGCCGCAGCAAGGAGGACTTACCGGAGCCGTTCGGGCCGAGGAGTCCGACGACCTCGCCATCGCAAGCCGTGAGGTCGATGCCGTCCAGCAGCTGGTGGCCCTTGACCGCCCAGGACAGCGCCGTCGCGGTGATGTCGCCCATCAGGACTCCAGACGCTTGAGGATCAGGGCGAACGCGGGTGCACCGAGGAGTGCGGTGATGACGCCGGCCGGCAGCTCGTGCGGCGAGAACGCGGTCCGCGCGAAGGTGTCGACCCAGATGAGGAAGATCGCCCCCGCCATCGCGGACAACGGGAGCAGCAAGCGGTGCATCGACCGGGTGACGATGCGCACCGCGTGGGGGATGAGCAGCCCGATGAAGCCGATCGCGCCGGACGCTGCGACTGCGGCCGCCGTGACGAAGGAGGTCAGCACCATCAGCCAGATCCGGGCCGCGGTGACGTCGACACCCAGCGTGGCAGCGGCATCCCACCCGAAGGTGAAGGCGTCCAGGGCAGGGGCGAAGAACTGGATGGCGACCACCCCGATCAGGATGGCGCCCGCGGTGAGCGCCACCCCTTCCCACCGCGCGCCGGCGAGCGTGCCGAGGAGCCAGTACGTGAATCCCCGGGTGGAGTTGGCGTCCCCACTCACCATGAGGATGACCGAGGTGACAGCGGCGAAGAACTGCGACACCAGGACACCGGTGAGCACCACCCGCGACGGGCTCGCGACCCGGCCCCCGCCGAGCAGCAGGAGAAGGACGACGAATGACACCAGGCCGCCGACGAATGCTCCGGTCGAGAGGGACCCGACCCCGCTGATACCCAGCAGCAGCACCGCCACGGCGCCGGTGGAGGCTCCGGCGGACACGCCGAGCAGGTACGGGTCCGCCAAGGGGTTGCGGGTCACCGCCTGCAACACCACACCGGAGACGGCGAGACCGGCACCGACCACTGCGGCCAGCACCACTCGCGGAAAACGCGACTCCCAGATGAGCGCGTCGAGCAGTCGGGGCAACGGCGGAGCCGGTGCGATGTCACCCAGACCGAGATGCCGCAGAATGGTCGAGACCACCTCACCGGGGCCGATACTCGACGTCCCGACCAGCGATGCCGCGATGATCGACGCGAGTAGTCCGCAGGCAGCCAGGACGAACGCGGCGACCGTCGGTGTGCGCCGGGGACGAGCTGGAGCCCTCCCGGGGGTCGTGATCGGTTCCCCGGCCTGCTCGGGCGCCTCCACCGAGGGTGTCGTCATGACGGTGATCTGTTCACTTCAACGCGTTCAAACCGTCGACGAGCGCCGGCACCGCGTACACGCTGCCGTAGCTCGGATCCATGTAGCGGCCGGGAATCGTGACGAACCGGTCACCGACCACCGCGGCGAGCTTGCTGGTCAGCGGGTCCTTCTTCAGCAGCTCGACCTTCTCCCGCGCGGTGTCGTTCGGTTCGCCTCGGGTCAGGTCGGCGAGGATGATGATGTCGGGGTCGCGGGCAGCGACGTCGTCCCAGCTCACTTCTGCCCACTTGGTGGAGGCGTCGTCGAAGATGTTCTCGACACCGACCAACTCGGAGATGTGCTGCGGCAGGCCCCCGGGGCCCGCCGCCCACGGGGTGCCTTCGTACGTGGAGTAGAACCACATCACCTTGAGCGGGGTACCTCGTGTGGTCACCGAACGCCGCGCCTTGTCCACGACCGCCTGCTGCTCGGTGACCAGCTTCTCCCCCGCGTCCGGCACGTCGAAGATCCTGGCGAGCCGGCGGTACTCCTCGTACAGCAGGTCGAAGTCGGCATCGGCCACCTTCGCGTGCTGAGAACAGTCGAACTCGGTCAGGTAGGTCGGCACGCCGAGGTCGTGCAACTGGTCGCGCGAGCCCGACTGCTCGGCGGTGAACATGCTCGCGAAGGACCCATAGACGAAGTCGGGTTGAGCCTCGAGGAGCTTCTCGTGCTTGATCTCGGCGCCCTGCGCGGACAGCATCGGGATCTTTCGGTACTGCTCGGCGATATCGTCCGGTGTCTTGTCGATCTCGTACCCGGACCCGACGACCTGGTCGCCGACGCCGAGCCGAATGAGAATCTCCGCGGCAGTCTGGTCCAGCGTCACGGTGCGTCGCGGTGTGGCGGTGTAGGTCACCTCGGTGCCGCAGTTCTCCATGGTGAACGGATAGCCCGTCGCACCCGCATCGACGGCCGCCTCTTCTCCGGGTGTCGCCGCAGACCCGCCGTCACCGCAACCGGCGAGCACACATGCCACCACAGCACCGACCGTGACGGTCATAGTTCTCATTCTCATGTTTCGTACGCTAGCAGTCGCACCACGGACGACAGAAGGGCACCCGCACACGTCATCGCGCGCTCCAGGTCGTCCGGTCAACCTGTCCGGGTACCTGCGGAGTACGGGCGCAGCATCGAGGCCAGCCGGTTGACGACGTGACCGGAGAACAGGCCGTTGGCGGCCATCCACTCGTCGTCGAACACCGTGTCCAGGTACTTCTCGCCGCCGTCGCAGACGAGCACGACGATCGTGCTGCCGGGCTCCCCGCGAAACGCCTGCTCCAGCGCCCGGTACACCACACCTCCCGCCGAGCCGCCGATGAGGACACCGACGTGCCTGGCCAGGTAGCGACAGGTCTCGAAGGCCTCCGAGTCACTCACCTTGACCCCCTCGTCGATGAGGGCGTAGTCGACCACCTCGCCGATCTCGGCACCCTCCGGCGTGCCGGTGCCGGACTGGTGGTACGCGGACGCGCGACCGCCGAAGACGATCGAGCCGACCGGCTCCACGCCGACGATCTTCAGCCGAGGGATGCGTTCGCGCAGGACACGACCGGTGCCACACAGCGAGCCACCGGTGCCGACCGCTCCGTACAGGTACTGGATGTCGTCGCCCAGGTCGTCCTGTAGCTCGCGGGCAAGCGGCCGATAGCCGTCGGGGTTGCCGGGATTGCGATGCTGTGCGGTCCAGTACGCGCCGTGCTCGACGGCGAGCCGCTCGGCCGTCGCGTCACGCTCGGCAGTCGCCAGCCCGTCGACATCGCCGGCGACGCTGAGCGGCTCGGCGCCGTAGGCACGCATGCCACGCAGCTTGTCGACGCTGGAGTGGCTGTCGACCACGGCGGTGAACTTGTAGCCGCGTTCTGCCGCGATCAAGGCCAGACCGAGGCCGGTGTTGCCGGACGTGGACTCGACCAGCCATCCGCCCGGAGTCAACAGGCCCGATGCCTCCGCATCGTCGACCATGCTCCTGGCCATCCGGATCTTCGCCGTACCCGTGGGGTTGTACTGCTCCATCTTCAGCAGCACGGTCGCGGCGTCATCCGCCACCGGAAGCCTGAGCAGCGGTGTCCGCCCGATGAGGTCCGAAACGCGGTCTTCGATCATCGATCGCCCTTTCGCTCGTCTCCTGCGTCGGCGCAGATCTGGGTGAGGCACCGTACGAAGGTGTCGTTGTCCTCCGGAGTGGACAGGGACATCCGGATGAAGGTCTCGTATCCGGGTTCGCGCCAGGCCTTGACCACGATCCCGGCCCGGTGCAGCTTCCGCGCCACCCAGTCGGAGCGGCAGCGCGTGTCGACGAACAGGAAGTTGGCCGACGACGGCGCGACGCGTAGTCCGGCATCACGCAGCCGAGCCGCGATGCGGGAGAGTTCGACACCGGTGCGGCGAACGACGTCCGCCAGATGCCCGGGGTCGCTCAGCGCGGCCAGGGCAGCCTCCTGGGCCAGGTCGTTGACGTTGTACGGAGTCCGCACCTGGTCCAGCGCCCGCACGAGCGCAGCATCTGAGGCGACGCCGTAACCTACCCGCATACCCGCGAGGCCGTAGGCCTTGGAGAACGTCCGCAGCGTCACCCAGGGCCGGTCGTGCTCACGGAGCATCGCCAGACCGTCGGGGTAGTCCGGATCGCGACGAGCGAACTCGCAGTACGCCTCGTCGAGGACCAGCAGCGCCGACTCCGGCATGTCAGCCAGGACGCGCTCCATGTCCTCGGTGCGAAGGATCGCGCCGGTGGGATTGCACGGATTGGCGAGAAAGACCAGCTTCGGGCCCTTCGCCAGGGCGCCGCGCCAGGCCGTCGCGTCGAAACCGAACCCGGCGGTGACCCCGACCTTCTCCACGCACGCGCTCATCATCCGCGGGAAGATCTCGTGCAAGCTGAATCCGGGCGCCTGGGTGATCACCAGGTCTCCCGGATCGAGGAATGCCTGACACAGCAGCTCGAGGACGTTCTCGGAGCCGTTGCCGAGCACGACCCGCTCGACCGGCACCGCCAGGCTCCGGCCGACCGCCGCCGCCAGGTGCTTGCCGGTCGGGTCGGGGTAGCGCGAGATGCCGCCGGCCACCCGCCGACGCACGGCTTCGGTAGCCAGCGG
>JBOFJB010000321.1:0-4487 GCA_051650465.1 Dermatophilaceae bacterium
TCCGGGTCCGGACGCGATGATCATGACCGATGACGTGAAGCAACTCCTCGACGCACTCGAGCGCAGCGCCGGGGCCGAGGACGAGGTCGCCGCATCCTTCACGGCGTGGTGGTCGAGCCGGGATGACCGCGCTCACGAACTGCTCGACGCGCTGGCCGCTGGAGCCGCCGACGCGACCTGGCTAGGGGTGCTGCTTCGACTCTGCGATCAGTTCCACCTGGCCCGCTCGGGCGTGCGGCGGGTACTGCTCGACGAGCACGATGTCGCCGATGCCGAGCAGGCCGCGCTCGCGGCGACCGCCCTCGGGGTCGGAAACTTCGACGGCCGGTCCCGGTTCACCACCTGGCTGCACCAGGTCGCCCTGAACGAGGCGCGGATGCTCATCCGGACCCGCGACCGCAGGCCATCGACGCCGGTGGCGGAGATGCCCGAGGCCACCGCGTCGGCGTTCGTCGCGCGGATCTCCACGCTGGTCGCCGATCAAGAGGCGTTACGGGCTGCGCTGGACAACCTCGCCGAGCCGCTGCGCGAGGTGCTGCTGCTTCGTGAGGCGCGCGGCCTCAGTTACGAGGAAGTCGCGGCCGCGCTCGACGTCCCGGTCGGCACCGTACGGTCCCGGCTCAACCGGGCTCGGAGCGTGCTCGCCCAGGCCCTCCGGCCGCCGACCAACTGAGCCCTCGTCGACCGCAGCGGCAATCGGGCCGCGCTCCGCGACGTACCCGTCGATGCGCTGCCGCCGGTCGTCATCCCCAGGTCCTCAGCCCACGAGTCGCCGGGGCCCGGCGGGCTGCACCGATAGAGTCCGGCGCATGCCGATCCGTCCGATCCGCACGGTTCTCATCGCCAACCGAGGAGAGATCGCGGTCCGGATCGCGCGGGCCTGCCGCGACGCCGGCATCCGCTCAGTCGCCGTCTACGCCGACCCCGACCGCGACGCCCTGCATGTCCGTTCCGCCGACGAAGCACACCGCCTCGGCGGGTCGACCCCGAATGACTCCTACCTGCTCCAAGACCGCCTCGTCGACATCGCCCGCCGGACGAGGGCGGATGCTGTGCATCCCGGGTACGGCTTCCTCGCGGAGAATGGTCGGTTCGCCCAGAAGGTGGTCGATGCCGGGCTCATCTGGGTGGGGCCCGGCCCGGCGGCCATCGACTCCCTCGGCAACAAGGTCACCGCCCGGCAGATCGCACGAGCCGCGCACGCGCCGCTCGTCCCCGGCAGCGCCGGCCCGGTCGGCGGGCCGGACGACGTCGTCGAGTTCGCCCGCGGGCACGGGCTCCCGGTGGCGATCAAGGCGGCGTACGGCGGCGGCGGGCGCGGACTGAAGGTCGCTCGCACCATCGACGAGATCCCCGAGTTGTTCGACTCCGCGGTGCGCGAGGCGGTCGCGGCATTCGGCCGCGGTGAGTGCTTCGTCGAGCGCTACCTCGACCGCCCCCGGCACGTCGAGACGCAGTGTCTGGCCGACGAACACGGCGGGGTCGTCGTGGTGTCCACCCGCGACTGCTCGCTGCAGCGGCGCCACCAGAAGGTGGTCGAGGAGGCGCCGGCGCCCTTCCTCAGCGAGGACCAGCACGCCGAGATCGTCCGGGCCTCGAAGGAGATCCTCCGCGCCGCGGGCTACGTCGGCGCCGGTACCTGCGAGTTCCTCATCGGCCCGGCCGGCGACGTGTCGTTCCTTGAGGTGAACGCTCGCCTCCAGGTCGAGCACCCGGTCTCGGAGGAAGTCACCGGCGTGGACCTGGTCCGGGAGCAACTGCGGATCGCCGCCGGCGAGCCGCTCGGCTACGACGACCCGCAGCCGCGTGCGCACTCCATCGAGTTCCGGATCAACGGCGAGGATGCCGGACGCGACTTCCTGCCCGCTCCAGGCACGGTGACCCGCATGGTGGTGCCGTCCGGTCCCGGGGTGCGCTGGGACGCCGGGGTCGTCGAGGGAGACACCGTCGCCGGCGCCTTCGACTCGATGATCGCCAAACTCGTCGTCACCGGCCGCACCCGGCAGCAGGCGCTGGAGCGGGCCCGGCGCGCGCTCGGCGAACTCGAGATCGAGGGGATGCCGACCGTCATCCCGTTTCACCGCAGGGTCGTCACCGACCCGGCGTTCGCCCCGGACGACCCCGCTCAGCCGTTCGCCGTGCACACCCGGTGGATCGAGACCGAGTTCGTGAACGACATCCCACCGCACTCCGGCCCCGCCGGCGGCCAGCCCGATGACCAACCACGCGAGCGGCTGGTGGTCGAGGTCGACGGCCGGCGGCTCGAGGTGTCGCTACCGAGGGGTTGGCCGGCCGGCGCAGGCCGCACCGCACCCGGGCGGCGGACAGCGCCGCGCCGCTCCTCCGGCGGGCGAGACGGCGTGGCTGCCTCGGGCGACGCCGTGACGGCGCCGATGCACGGCACCATCGTCAAGGTCGCGGTCGCCGACGGCGCGCCGGTCACCGCCGGGGATCTGGTCGTGGTGCTCGAGGCGATGAAGATGGAGCAGCCGATCACGGCGCATCGCACCGGAACGGTCACCCGGTTGGCCGTGACGGCCGGCAGCACGGTGGCCAGCGGTGCGGTGCTCTGCGAGATCACCGACCCCCGGATGACGCCCGCGTTGACCTGAGCGCCGCCGGTGTCGCGTCGGGCGGCGAGTTACAACGGCGGGGCCGGATGTCCCGCCCGATCGACCGCCGCCGGTGAGGCACGCACCCCGCTCAGTGCCGGGGAGGGTGGCGCGGGGGTGGCGGCGGCTGAGGGGTCGATCCCGCAGGCCACCTGGTGGTGCCGCCACCGGGTGGCGGGAGGCCCAACCCCTTACGCAGCGCCTGACCGCCCTGGATGACCTTCGCGCCGTGCCGCGAGCCGACCCGACGCCCGATCGTGGCCTCGACCCGGTCGATGGCCGAGGACACCTGGTGGGGATTCCTGCGGATGTAGTCCTGGGCGGCCTTCGCCAGACCGGCAAGGGCGGCCAACTGCCGAGTGCGTCCTGCCATGTCGTCCTCCTCCTCATCACGTGCGTCTCGTGGTGTTGGGAGATCAACTGCGCGGCATCGTCGCAGGTTCCCCATCTGCCGACGCGGCGAGCGGACCGAGAGGACGCGACCGCGTCGTCGAGGCCGGCAACGACGACGCGATGGTCGTCAACCGGTGGCGTGCAGGCGGCGGGCCGCCTCGGCGATCGACCCCGACAGCGAGGGGTAGACGGTGAATGTCGACGCCACCTGGTCGACGTTCAACCGGTGCTGCACGGCCAGGGTCACCGGGAACACCAGCTCGGAGGCCCGCGGCGCGACCACGACACCACCGACGACGGCACCGGACCCCTGCTGGGCGAACAGTTTGACGAACCCGTCGACGATGCCGAGCATCTTCGCCCGTGGGTTGCGGGCCAGTGGCAGGGTGACCACCTCGGCGTCGACCCGCTGCTCCTCGACGTCACGCTGGGAGACCCCGACAGTGGCGATCTCGGGGTCGGTGAAGATCGTGGCCGACACCACGCCGAGCGCGAGCGGGGCGACGGCGTCACCGAGGGCGTGCTGCATCGCGATACGACCCTGCATCGCTGCCACCGAGGCCAGCGGCAGCACCCCGGTGCAATCGCCGGCCGCGTAGATCCCGCGCACCGACGTCCTGGACACCCGGTCCACGATGACGTGGCCGGACCGGGACATCTCGACACCGTTCTCGCCCAGGCCAATTCCGGTGGTACGGGGCACGGAACCGACCGCCAACACCGCGTGTGAACCGGTCACCTCACGGCCGTCCTCGAGCTGGACGAGCACACCGTCCGCGGTGCGTTCGACAGCCGCCATCCGGGACCGGCTGAGCACCTCCATCCCCCGCTTGGTGAACACCTCCTCGATGACCGCGGCGGCATCCGGGTCCTCGCCGGGCAGCACCCGGTCACGCGAGGAGACCAGCACGACCTCGGAGCCGAGGCCGAGATACGCCTGGGCGAGCTCGGCGCCAGTGACGCCCGAGCCCACCACCACAAGACGCTCCGGAAGGGTCCGCAGGTCGTACACCTGCTGCCAGGTGAGGATGCGCTCGCCATCGGGCCGGGCGGTGGCCATGACCCGCGGGGCGGCGCCGGTGGCGACGAGCACGACATCGGCGGTGAGAGTGCGCCCACCGGCATCGGTGGCGACCGCGACCTCGCTCGGTGAGACCAGGGATGCCGTGCCGCTCACCACCGCTACCCCCACCTCACGCAGCCGAGTGGCGATGTCAGCACTCTGGGCAGCCGCCAGGTCGCGGACTCGGTGGTTGACCTCCCCGAGGTCGGCGACCGCGCTGCGGACCGGGTCGCCCTCCTCGTCGGTGAGGTGCACCCCGAGGTCTGCGGCAGTGGCGAATTCGCTGAGGTAGTCGGCAGTCGAGACCAGGGTCTTGCTCGGCACGCAGTCGGTCAGCACGGCCGCACCGCCGACGCCCTGGCCCTCGACCACGGTGACCTCGGCACCGAGTTGGGCGGCCACCAGGGCCGCCTCGTAGC
>JBOFJB010000322.1:0-1712 GCA_051650465.1 Dermatophilaceae bacterium
TGTCCATGGTCGAGACCGTGCGCACCGCGTCGTTCGCTGCGGCGTGCTTACGCATGACCCGGCGGTGCGCGTCGGCGTTGCGGGCGAACCCGGTGTACGGGCCGACCACCCCGGCGAGCTCAGCCGAGCGCTTGTACGCGGCGCCGGTAAGTAGCGAGGTGATGGATGCTGCAAGCGCCCGCCCGCCCTCGGAGTCGTACCCGTGGCCGGTGGCCATGAGCAGCGCACCGAGGTTGGCGTAGCCGATGCCGAGCTGGCGGTAGTCGCGCGTGGTCACTCCGATCGCCTCGGTCGGGAAGTCGGCGAAACAGATCGAGATGTCCATCGCGGTGATGACGAGCTCGACCACCTGCTGGAACTGCACCGCGTTGAACGTCTCGTCATCGCGCAGGAACTTCAGCAAGTTCAGGCTTGCCAGGTTGCACGACGAATTGTCGAGCGACATGTACTCCGAGCAATTCGACACGACGACGCCGCTGACGATGTACGAATGGTTGCGCGGCTCGGTGAGGTTGTAGGTGGTCTCGTACCCGATCGACTCCCGCGAGCGCAGCCGCACGGTCTCGCGCACCGTGTACGCCCGGTGGCCGGCCCGGACCGCGGCCAGGCGCTCGGCCTTCGCGGGGTGGCTGAAGCCCACCAGACCGGCGAACTCGCGCAGCGATCGGCCGGTGATCCGGAGGTCGAACGACGGCCCGTCGGACCCGTACGTCGCCTCCGTGCCGTCCTTGCGCACGTAGTGGAACGACTCCGTCTTCGTGCCCGTGGAGTAGATCCGGCTCGCGATGCCGAGGGAGGACAGCAGTTCCTGCACGTCGAGCAGCAGCTGCTCAGACCGGCTGCCGAGGCCGGCGTAGTGCGTGCCCTTGACGGCGTCGCTGACGACACATCCGTCAGCGTCGAACAGGCCCTGGAGGAACGCCACCAGCGCGTCCTCAGGCGCCTCGAAGACCGCGGAAGGAACGACTTTCTCCGCCGCGCGCGAACGGCTCACCCCGAGCGCGGCGACGAACTCGCGCACGTCGGCGCGGCCGCAGCGCAACTGCATCGTGCCGTTGCCCTGGACGCTCGGCTTGGCGGAGAACCCCGTCCACTCCCGGAGCGCCTGCTGGTGGCGCGGCATGATCGCCTGCTGCTCAAGGCCATTGCCGTACACGGTCACCGCGATGGACTCGGTGAGGCTGCCATCGCCGACCAGCCAGCCGAGGTAGTGCGCGAGTTCATCGCTCCACTTCTCCGGCAACGCGAGTTGGCTCGCCATCGCCACGCCGCGCGCGGCGAGCGGCAGATCGGGAGTGGCCATCGTGCGCGGCGCGTGGTGCAGGGATCGGGTGACGTCGTCGCCCTCCTCCAGGTGCTCAGCACGCACCCAGCCGCGGTTGTGGGTCCACACCCGGTGGTTGGGCGTGCACCGCAGCCGCGAGCCGTCGGAGAAGCGCAGCTCGAGCACCTCGTTGCGGCCGGTGACCATGTACTGCTCCGGCGCCGTGGCCACCACGCGGTCGGCCGGGTCGTCGGCACTGGTGAGGTCGTGGGTGTAGACCCCGAACGTCTCACCCTCGGTGGCCCGGGAGACGAGATCGCCGATCCGGACCAGACCTCGGTCGGTGACGACCCGCTGGTCGGCCGGGAAGCACGGGTTGGACGCGGTGATGCGGCCAGTCTCGGGGTTGGTGTGCCAGTCGTTGATCGTGTCGTCGTACTGGATGCCC
>JBOFJB010000323.1:0-2125 GCA_051650465.1 Dermatophilaceae bacterium
CGCACGAGCCACTCCACGGCATCCGGGTAGGTGGAGAGCGGGAAGAACGTCGCCGAGAACAGGAACATCGGCTGGATGGCGAGGTTGACGAAGTCGAAGTGCTGCCAGCTCCTCATGTACGTGGTGGCGAACATGCCGACCGCGCCGAACGCGAACCCGACGAGCAGCGCCGCCGGCAGCGCGAGCAGCGCCCACCACGACCCGACCACCCCGGCGACCAGCGCGACGACGAGGAACATCGCCGAGTACAGCGACCCGCGCAGCAGCGACCAGGTGATCTCGCCGACCGCGACGTCGCGCGGCCCCACCGGTGTGGCGAGCATCGCGTCGTAGAGCTTCTGGTAGCGCAGCTTGAAGAACACGTTGAACGTGCTGTCGTAGATCGCTCCGTTCATCGCCGACGCCGCGAGCAGCGCCGGCGCGACGAAGGCGGCGTACGACACGGTCGTGCCGCCGTCGGTGGTGACCGGCCCGACGAGCGCACCGAGACCGACGCCGAGCGAGAACAGGTAGAAGACCGGCTCGGCGAAACCGCTGAGCAGCAGGACCCACGCCCGCCGGAACGCCGTGGCGTTGCGCAGCACGACGTACCGGGCCAGCCCCGCGCCCGCCGCGAACGGCAGCACCCGCGACACCCGAGTCGCGGTGTCGAGGGCGCTCACGACCTCAGCCTCCGCTCGAACCCGGCCCGGGCCAGCACCCAGCCGACACCGAAGTACCCGAGCAGCACGACCACGTGGCCCACGCCGGCCCACCCGGGCCAGGCACCGAGCGCGACGGCCCGCGTCGTCTCCACGCCGTGCCACAGCGGGGTCGCCCAGGCCACCGGCTGGAGCCACCCCGGCAGCTGGGCCACCGGGAAGAACGTCCCGGAGAAGAGCATCAGCGGGGTGACGACGAACCGGAAGAGGATGCCGTACGCGTTGTCGTTGTCGAGCCGCGCCGAGAACGCGAACACCGGCGCGGCGAAGGCCATCCCGGTGAGCACCGCCACCGGCACGGCCGCGAGGGCCCACCACGACGCGAACCCGCCGAACAGCGCCGCCACCGCGACGAACACCGTGGTCGCGACCGTGAGGTGGCCGGCGACGACGAGCAGGTGCCCGCCGAGCACCTCCCGCACCCCGAGCGGGGTGGCGAGCATCGCCGCGTACATCTCGTTCCACTTCAGGTACGCCAGCACCGGGTACGTGGACTCCCCCACCCCGAGGATCATCGCCTGGAAGGCGAGGATCCCCGGCACCACGAACTGCAGGTAGGGCATGCCGGCCACGCCCCCGCTGCGGTCGTCGACGAGCGCGCCGAGGCCGAGGCCCATGGCCCCGAGGAAGAACAGCGGCGAGAGGAACCGCTCGATGACCGAGCCCTTCCAGGTGCGCCGGTAGACCACGAGGTGGTGCGCCACCACGGCACGCAGCCGCTCGGCCGGCCCCATGACCCGGCGCGGCCCGCCCCCGAGGCGACCACTGGGGGCGCCCGCGCCCCCGCCCGCGTCCGCGCCGTCGGTGTGCGTCGTCATCCGGTGTCCCCCTCAGTCGACGAGCGTGCGGCCGGTGAGGTGGAGGAAGACGTCCTCGAGCGTGGCGCGGCGCACCAGCGACGAGAGCGGCTGCACCCCACGCGCGTGCACCTCGGCGAGCGCGGCGTCGCCGTCGACGGTGTAGACGAGCAGCCGGTCGGCCAGCACCTCGAGCCGTTCCCCCACACCGGTCACCGCGCCGGCGTGCCGCTCCTGCTCGTCGACCTCGAAGCGCAGCTCGAGCACCTCGCGCGTCGAGTGCGCCGCGATCAGCTCGCGCGGGCTGCCCTCGGCGACGATGCGCCCGTGGTCCATGACGACGAGGCGGTCGCAGAGCTGCTCGGCCTCGTCCATGTAGTGGGTGGTGACGATGAGCGTGACACCCTGCCGCTTGAGCCGGAACAACCTGTCCCACAGCACGTGTCGCGCCTGTGGATCGAGCCCGGTGGTCGGCTCGTCGAGGAGCAGCACCTCGGGGTCGTTCATCAGCGAGCGCGCGATGGTGAGGCGGCGCTTCATCCCCCCGCTGAGCGGCTCGACGCGGTCGCGCCGGCGGTCGGTGAGCTGGGCGAACTCCAGCAGCTCGGCGGCGCGGCGGCGCACCTC
>JBOFJB010000324.1:0-2094 GCA_051650465.1 Dermatophilaceae bacterium
GGTTCACGCTCGAGCAGAGCGCCATCCGCAGCAAGTACGGCGTCACCGTCGTCGGGGTCAAACCACCGGACCAGGCCTTCACCTACGCGGTGCCATCGACCAAAGTGTCCGCGCACGACACGCTGATCGTCAGCGGCCCAGCGACCCTCATCGAACAACTCGCCGCGCGACCCTGACCGTGGCCCCGACCAGTGCCACGCCGACCGCGACGACATGCGTCGGCATGGGAGCCACCCCCGGCAGAGAGACCCTGACGACTGGGCACTCTCAGAAGGTGAGCCGGCCGGCGCTGTCCCTGGCGAGCGGGAGAGTCATCGCGACCTCCTCCTCACCGTCGTCCTCGGAGACCACCCGCATCGGGCGACGCTCGGAAGTAGGACGAAACCCGAAGCCGCTGGCGAACGCCACGGCCCGCCCATTGTCGGTGCCGACCCAGTAGACCAGGTGGGCCTTGCCCGCATCGGCCGCCGACTCAGCACTGCTGCGCACCAACGCGGTCGCGGCGCCGCTACCCCGGGCCGCGGGGCGCACCCACAGCCCGAACAGTTGGGCGGAGCCGGACTCGTCGTCAGCGACCGCACCGACACTCGCGATGCCGAGCGCCTCACCATCACGCTCGGCGAGCAGACGCGTCGAGCGCGTCATCCGCGCCCGCCAGAACTCCTCGGGCTCCGCGGCCTCCTGTTCGTGGGTGGCGACGAACGCATCAGGCGACTCCTCGAGCGCGGCGAGCCGGACCGTGCGGTACTGCTCCCACTCATCAGCGCTCAACACGCGCACCGTGACGTCACCCATGTCGAGCACTCTCCCACGCGGATGAACCCCGGGCGCACCCCGGGCAGTGAACAGCGAGTGGCCCGGAACCCGAGCCGCCCGGAGAACGCCGATACCCGGCGCGACGGATGGCGGGCGTGGCGGGTCGCGGATGGCGGGTCGGGAACGTCATCGGCGCAGCCTCGACGGACGCCGCGGTGCCCGGCTCCGGTCCGGTGTCGCCCCGCCGCGGAACGTGGCGGGCGTCATCCGGCTGGTCAGCCGTCGGCGAGTTCCTTGGAGCGGCGCGCCGCGGCCTCCATCGCAGTGATAAAGGCCGCCCGCACCTTGTGGTCGTCGAGCTCGCGCAACGCCGCCGCCGTCGTGCCGCCCGGCGAGGTGACCTGCTCCCGCAGCACCGTGGGGTGCTGGCCCGTTTCGCGGATCATCGTGGCTGCGCCGTAAAGGGTTTGGACGACGAGTTCGGTCGCCGTGACGCGCGGCATCCCGAGCACGACACCGGCCTCGATCATCGCCTCGACGACGTAGAAGATGTAGGCCGGGCCGCTGCCCGAGATCGCGGTCACGGCATCCTGGAGTTTCTCCGGAACCTCGGCGACCTTGCCAGTGGCGCCGAGCAGGGTCTGCGCCTCGCGCAACTGGGCCGGTTCGCAATGCGCACCAGCGCTGACCGCAGCCATCCCCTGATCCACCAGCGCCGGAGTGTTGGGCATCACCCGCACCACAGCCGTGCCATCCGGCAGTCGCTGCTCGAGAAACGACGTGGGGATGCCGGCCGCGAGGCTCACCACGAGACTGCCCGATCGCACATGGCCCCGGATGCCGTCAAGGAGCCCGGCCATGTCCTGCGGCTTGACCACCAGCACGAGAGTGTCAGCCGCCGCGGCGGCCGCGACATTGCCGAGCACCCGCACGCCATAACGTTCACTGAGTTCGGCGGCCCGGTCGGCGCGGCGCTCGGCGACAACGAGGCCGTCCGGTGGATGGCCGGCCCGGACCAGCCCGGACAGCAGCGTCTCGCCCATCACGCCGGCACCGAAGATCGCCACGGTTCCCATGTCGGTGAGTATGCCGGGTCGGTCCACGGAGTTTCGCGTGCGGTTCTCCGCCACCACGACCGCAGGCCACCCCGGCGCCACCCTCTCGACTGCCAACAGGTCTCCCCGACACCCGCCGAGGCAACCCCGGGCGACCGACCCAGGCGGCTACCCGCGGGTGGCGAGGGAGCGGAGGAAGAACTGGAGGTTCGCGGGCCGCTCCGCCATCCGGCGCACGAGGTACCCGTACCAGTCCTCGCCGAACGGCACATAGACCCGCATC
>JBOFJB010000325.1:0-3367 GCA_051650465.1 Dermatophilaceae bacterium
GACAAGGTCGAGGAACTCAGCGACCAGGCCATCGAGCGCGGCGGCGACGCCGTCGACAGTGCCACTGGCGGCAAGTTCGCCGAGCACATCGACACCGCTCAGGCCAAGGGCGATGAGGCCGTCGGCCACGGCTGACGAATCCCGCTGACGAATCGGTGCCCCCGTCCGTACGGTCGGGGGCACCGGTGCGTCCGACACCTCAGGTATGGCTCGTCGCGAGGGTGCCGGTGCCGGTGCCGGTGCCGGTGCCGGTGCCGGTGCCGGTGCCGGTGCCGGTGCCGGTGCCGGGCAAGACCTAGCAGCCCGGGGGGACCGGGGCAGTGGGCTGCGGCGGCGGACCGACCGGCGGCATCCCGAGAGCTACCGCCGGGCGCGCAGGTGCAGGGCCGTCCTGGAGCGCAGCCCACGCGTCGCCGCCCGAGGTGCGGCGCGACGCCCAGACGCCGCCGCCGACAGCCGAGTCGGCGACGAGGTGGTGCGGGGCGCCGTACGTGACCGCGACGGTGACGACGTCGCCGGGACGGGGCCGCTCGGCGTCGGGAGGAAGGGCGAAATGCACCAGACGGTTGTCTCGGGCCCGGCCGCTGAGCCGGTTCGTCTCGGCATCCTTCCGACCTTCGCCGGGCGCAACGAGCACCTCGACCTCGCACCCCTCGAGTCGGCGGTTCTCCGCCCAGGACACCGCATCCTGGAGCGCCACCAGCCGGTCGAAGCGTTCCTGGACGACCGGCTTGGGGACCTGGTCGGCCATGGACGCGGCCGGCGTGCCGGGTCGCGGCGAGTACTGGAACGTGAACGCGCTCGAGAACCGGGACGCCTCGACGACCCGCAGCGTCTCGGCGAAGTCCTGCTCGGTCTCACCGGGGAATCCGACGATGAGGTCGGTGGTGATGGCAGCCTCGGGGATCGCGGACCGAACCTTCTCGAGGATGCCGAGAAACCGCTCGCTGCGGTAGCTGCGCCGCATCGCCTTGAGCACCCGGTCCGACCCGGACTGCAGCGGCATATGCAGACTGGGCATGACGTTCGGCGTCTGCTCCATCGCGGCGATGACATCGTCGGTAAAGGCCGCAGGATGAGGACTGGTGAAACGCACCCGTTCCAGCCCGTCGACCTCGCCGCAGGCGCGAAGCAGCCTGCCGAACGCGAGACGATCGCCGAACTCGACACCGTAGGTGTTGACGTTCTGGCCGAGAAGGGTCACCTCGACGACGCCGTCGGCGACCAACGCCTTGATCTCGGCGAGGATGTCGCCGGGGCGTCGGTCCTGCTCGGTGCCGCGCAGACTGGGCACGATGCAGAACGTGCAGGTGTTGTTGCAGCCGACCGAGATCGACACCCACCCACTGAACGGGGACTCGCGTCGGGCGGGCAAGGTCGAGGGAAATACTTGGAGGGACTCGGCGATCTCGACCTCGGCGCGGCGGTTGTGGCGTGCCCGGTCCAGGAGTGCCGGCAGGCTGCCGACATTGTGGGTGCCGAACACGACGTCGACCCATGGCGCTCGCTTGACGATGGTGTCGCGGTCCTTTTGGGCGAGGCAACCGCCGACCGCGATCTGGAGGTCGGGGTTGCGCTGCTTGGCTGGGCGGAGTTGGCCGAGGTTGCCGTAGAGCTTGTTGTCGGCGTTCTCGCGCACGGCACAGGTGTTGAACACCACGACGTCCGCGACCTCGGGGCGCTCAGCCGCTGGGAGTGCGGCATGGTCGACGTACCCGGCGGTCTCGAGCAGGCCGGCGAGCCGCTCGGAGTCGTGGACATTCATCTGGCACCCGTGAGTGCGCACATCGTAGGTCTTCGGTGCGTTCATGACACCGACCAGAGTAGGTCGGCTCAGCGCGATGTCGTGCGCTGGTACTGCCGCACCGAGAGCGGGATGAAGACCGCGAGGATGACGACCACCCAGATCACGGTGTAGAGCACCGGATTCTGCAACGGCCACACGTCGGGTGGTGGGAACGCCGGATTGGTGTTGCCGAACAACTCCCGCGCGGCCTGGGTGACCGTTGAGACCGGGTTCCAACTCGCGAAGGTCTCGAGCGGTCCAGGCAGCGTCGTCGAATCGACAAAGGTGTTCGCAATGAACGTGAGCGGGAAGATGACGATAAAACTCGCGTTGTTGACCACTTCGGGCGTGCGCACGATGAGCCCGACCCAGGCCATGATCCACGACAGGGCGTACGCGAACAGCAGCAGGAGCAGTGCACCGCCGAGCGCCTCGAGGAACGAACTCCGGATACGCCACCCGACGACCAGCCCGGTGAGCCCCATGACCACGAGGCTGATGACGTTGTTGACGACATCGGACCCGGTGCGACCAAAGAGCATCGCCGACGGTGACATGGGTAGGGTTCGGAACCGGTCGACGAAGCCCTTCTGAAGATCCTCGGCGAGGCTGACGCCGCTGAACGTGCTGCCGAACACGACAGTCTGGGCGAAGATGCCGGCAACCAGGAATTCTTTGTAGTCGACACCGGTGTTCTGGGTGCCGATCGCACCCGCGAAGACGTACGCGAAGAGCAGCACGAACATGATCGGCGACAGCGTGGTGAAAACCAGCAGGTCGGGGACCCGCTTGATCTTGATGAGGTTGCGACGGGTGATCGTGGCAGCGTCACTGGCCGCCTGCGCGATGGCACTCATCGGGCGTCCTTCCTGACCCCGGCGAACTCGCGCTCGTCATCCGGGCCATTGTTGCTGGGCTGGTCACGCTCCTCGGCAGCGCGGCCGGTAAGGGTGAGGAACACATCGTCGAGGGTGGGCCGGCGCAGCGCGACGTCAGACACGGTGACCCGGGCCTCGTCGAGCCGCCGCACCGCCTCGACAAGCACGCTCGCTCCCCCGCTGACCGGGACGGTGACCCGTCTGGAGCGGTTCTCGACGACGGCGTCGCCGACCCCGACGCCGGCGAGCACCTCGCGGGCGCGGCCGACATCGGCACCGTCCCCGACGACCACCTCGACCCGCTCACCACCGACCTGAGCCTTGAGAGTGTCGGCGGTGCCCTCCGCGATGACCCTGCCGTGGTCGATGACCGCGATCCGGTCGGCGAGCTGGTCGGCTTCCTCGAGGTACTGCGTGGTGAGCAGCAGCGTGGTGCCGCTCTTCACGAGGTCCGTGATGACCCCCCACATCCCAAGCCGCGAGCGCGGGTCGAGGCCCGTCGTCGGCTCGTCGAGGAAGATGGTCGGCGGCCGCGCGACGAGCGCGCCGGCGAGATCCAACCGACGGCGCATTCCGCCGGAGTACCCCTTCACCGGCCGGTCGGCGGCGTCGGCGAGATCGAACTGGTCGAGCAGTTCGCGCGCCCGCTCCCGCGCTTGCCGCGCGCCGAGATGGTAGAGGCGGCCGACCATGTCGAGGTTCT
>JBOFJB010000326.1:0-5774 GCA_051650465.1 Dermatophilaceae bacterium
TGGCGGCAGCATCCGAAGCGCCGCGCGGCACGATGTCGGGGCTGTCCGGGTGGGAGGCGTCGGCAGGCGATTTCGTCGGCCGTGAGGTGCGGTCGGTGACCGAGGTGGTGGTGTCCCGGCCGGGGTCCGCCACCGGTGCTGGCGAGTGACCGGCGACTCGGGCTCCCGGACCCGCGGCCACCGCCGCCCGCGTCCGACGTGCCGGCCATCGTGCGTCGCGAATCCGGTAGCGGCTCGGGCCAGGTGCCGAGAGGCGCACTGGCAGACTCGGCTCTCGTGAATCCGTCGATGGCGCTCGCCACGGTGCTTGTCGACGAGTTGGTGCGCGGCGGCGTCCACGAGGTCGTGCTGTGCCCAGGGTCGCGGTCCGCGCCACTGGCCTACGCAGCACTCGAGGCCGAGCGAGCCGGCCTGCTTCGACTGCACGTCAGGGTCGATGAACGCAGCGCCGGCTTCCTCGCCCTCGGCCTCGCGAAGGGATCGAGCGGTGTCCGAGGGCGGACGCCCTGGGCCGAGCCAGGGTCCGGAGCGCTGGTCGCTATCGTCACCACGTCGGGGACTGCGGTGGCCAACCTTCATCCGGCGGTCCTCGAGGCACATCACGCCGGCGTCCCACTAGTGGTTCTCAGCGCCGACCGCCCGCACGAACTGCGTGGCACCGGCGCCAACCAGACGACGACCCAGCCCGGGGTGTTCGGTCGCTCCACCCGCTTCGATACTGACTTTCCGGCGCCGGAGTCCGTTCCCACGTCATCCGGGCCGTGGCGCTCGACAGTCTGCCGCGCCCTGGCCGCCGCCCGGGGCCTGCTCGACGGCGATCCGGGCCCGGCGCATCTCGACGTCGGCTTCCGCGAGCCGCTCGTGCCCGACGACGGGGCGCCCGCGTCGGCCGAGGCGCTGCCCGCCGCACTCGCCGGTCGGGCGGATGACGCCCCGTGGGTCACGGTCGTGCCGCGCGAGGCCCAAGCCAGGTCGGTACCGGTGGTCGACCACATCGAGCGCACCCTCGTCGTCGTCGGTGACGGCGTCGACACCGATGCCGCCGTCGCGTGGGCGTGCGGTCGCGGATATCCGGTCGTCGCCGAACCGTTCGGGTCGCTCGGCGCCCGGGCTGGTGCACTGCCGCATGGCCCGCTCCTGCTCACCGCTACCGAATGGCTCGCTGCCCACCTGCCGGAGCGGGTCGTGGTGGTGGGCCGGCCTACGCTTGCGCGCCCGGTCGCGGCACTACTGCGCCGGCCGGGCATGCGGGTCGAGGTGGTGTCCGGCGGGATCAGTTGGGCAGACCCCGCACACCTCGCGTCGATGGTGCATTCGTGGTCGACGCTCGCGGCCGACCTCGCGGACTCACGCGACCCGGCAGGCCGTGGCGACTGGGCCCGGGTCTGGGCCGACGCCGGCTCTCGTGTTGCGGATGCCGTTGCCGCGCAGGGCTTTCCGTGGCCAAGTGGCCTTGCTGTCGCGGACGCCATCGCTCGGTCGCTCCCCGGCGGCGCGGCCCTCGTTCTGGGCTCGTCGAACCCGGCGCGTGATCTCGACCTGGCCACCACCGGGCGCCACGACGCCGACCCCGGCGTTCACGTGTTCGCGAACCGCGGCCTCGCCGGGATCGATGGCCTGGTGTCCACCGCGGTCGGGGTCGGACTCGCGCACGGGCGACCCACCTACGCGCTGCTCGGCGACCTCACCCTTCTCCACGACGCGAACGGCCTCTCGATCGGCCCGCACGAGCCGCGGCCCGACCTCACGATCGTCGTGGTCAACGACAACGGCGGCGGCATCTTCACGACCCTGGAGCCGGGCGCCCCCGAGCACGCGGCGAGTTTCGAGCGGCTTTTCGGCACTCCTACCCGCACCGACATCGCCGCGCTGTGCCGCGCGCACGGCATCCGGCACGACCTCGCCGAAAGCCGCGAACGGCTGGCGGAACTGGCCGCCGAGACGCCGACCGGCATCCGGGTGGTGGAGGTGCGAGTCGACCGGTCCGGCCACCGCGCGGCCCACAAGGCTCTCCGCGAGGCGGCCGCCCGGACCCTCGCCGGGTGAGTTAGCGCCGCCCGAACCCACCGAGGCCAACGGCATCCGGCAGCCCAGCCACGTGATGGTGGACAAGGTCGCGACGATGCCGCGCGCCAACCTGGGCGACCAGGTGGGTCGGCTCGGCCACGCCGACCTGAGCCGGCTCGACCGGGCATTGCTGGTGTCTCTCGGGCTGGCCGGCTGAGCCGACCGCTGGCGTACCGAGGAGAGCCCGGGCATCTGAACAGCACGGTCGCCGACCTGGTGCTGCGCGCCTGCTCGATGCCAAGTTCCTCAGCATCGACGCGCGCTGGATATTCGTGACGAGCGCCAACTTCTCCTGGTCGGCGGAGAACCGGAATCTCGAACTCGGGGTCCTGCACGACGACCTCGGCCTCGCGCAGACCGTCGAGCGGCAGCGTCAGCGGGCGGTGAGGGCGTCGCGCATCGGCACGAACTTGGCGTCGGACTCGGCCACCTCGGCGTCGGGGTCGGAGCCGGCGACGATGCCGCATCCCGCGAACAGCCTTATCCGGGAGGGGTTCTCGGCGTCGATCGCACCGCAGCGCAGCGCGATTCCCCACTCGCCGTCGCCATCGGTGTCGATCCAGCCGACCGGGCCGGCGTACCGGCCGCGGTCCAGGTGCTCGAGCTCAGCGATCACGGAATCGGCCGCCGCGGCAGGCGTGCCGCACACCGCCGCCGACGGATGCAGCGCCGCCGCCAGGGTCAGCGACGTGGCGTCGTCGACGAGCACCCCGGCGACGTCGGTGGCGAGGTGCATGACATTGGCCAGGTGCAGCACGAACGGCGCCTCGGGCACGTTCATCGAGGAGCAGTGCGGCGCGAGTGCCTCGGCTACCGACCGCACGGCGTACTCATGCTCTTCGAGGTCCTTGCTGGAGCGGGCCAGGGATGCCGCGAGCGCGAGGTCGTGCTCGTCGTCGCCGGTGCGGCGGATGGTGCCGGCCAGCACCCGCGAGGTCACCAGTCCTTTCTCCCGGCGCACCAGCAACTCGGGTGTGGCGCCGACCAGGCCGTCGACCGCGAACACCCACGTGGTGTCGTAGTGCTCGGTCAGCCGGGCGAGCAGCCATCGCACGTCGATGTCGGCGCCGCATGACACGTCGAGGTCGCGGGCGAGCACCACCTTGTGGAGCCGGCCCTCGGTGATTCGGGCGACGGCTTCGGCCACCGCACCGGCCCATCGGGTGGGGGGTAGTGCGCCGTCGGCGAAGGCGACGTCGCGAGGCGCCGACGGCGGAGCGTGGACGCGGACCTCGGCACTACCCGGCATGGCCGCGACCGCCTGGTCGCCCGGTGGTGGCGCGGCTGCTCGGTCACCCGGTGGTGGCACGGCTGCTCGGTCACCCGGCGATGCGGCGGCCCTGCCGTCGCGCGTCGATGACCTATCCCCGGCATCCTGGTGAGCGGACACGGTGGTGAGCCACGCCTGCTCGCCTCGCCTCCCCACGATCACCTCGGGTACGACGAGCGTGCCGCCGGACGCCGATGCCGATGCGTACGACACCGACCCGAATGCCACCGGCCCGGTCCCGGGAAGATCCACCTCGTCGCGCACGACGGAGGTCTCGGCGACCGCGCGCCACCATGCTTCGAGATCGCCAAAACGGTTCTCCCCGAACGCGGTCGACGACATTGCCCGCCCCCACCCGACCAGCCCTTCGCCGCGGCGGACCCAGGAGAAGACCTCGCTCATCGGCCGCCGTGGAACCAAATCGAGCAGTGCGCCGGCGAGGTCGGGGTCGAGGGGCACCGTTCGAGCAATGAGGGGGGTACCCGGCCGGGACTCCGGCCGGCGCTCCGCTGGCAGCGAGGTCATCACGGATGAGAATACGACTCAGCCAGCCGCCATCGGTCCGGCACCCGCGCGGCACCCGCGCGCCATCCACGCGCCATCCACTTGTGCCCGTCGCCGTACCGCGGGCCGCGGCTGGGATGATGTCGGGTGTGACCAGGGCATCTCTCGACAAGGATCCGCGCGATGTCGCCGCGATGTTCGACGGGGTGGCCCGGCGGTACGACGTGACGAACGACGTGCTGTCGCTCGGCCAGGACCGGCTCTGGCGGCGCACGGTGGTGGACGCCTGCGCGGCGCTCCCGGGGGAGCGGGTCCTCGACATCGCTGCGGGCACCGGCACGAGCAGCGAGCCGTTCGCCGACTCCGGGGTCGATGTCGTCCCGGCCGACTTCTCCCTCGGGATGCTCCGTGTCGGCCGGCAGCGGAGGTCCGACCTCGTCTTCACGGCCGCGGATGCGCTACGGCTGCCGTTCGCCGACGCGTCCTTCGATGTGGTCACGATGAGTTTCGGCCTGCGCAACGTCGCCGACCCGGATGCTGCGCTGCGCGAGTTTCTCCGGGTCGCCAAACCCGGCGGGCGCCTGGTGGTCTGCGAGTTCAGCCACCCCACGCATGCCGCGTTCCGGCGGCTGTACACCGAGTACCTCATCCGCTCGCTACCGGCGGTCGCGCGCCGGGTCAGTAGCAACCCGGAGTCGTACGTCTACCTCGCGGAGTCGATCCGGGGGTGGCCCGACCAGCGCGATCTGGCTGCTCGGGTCGCGGCGGCCGGTTGGGAGCGCGTGCAGTGGCGCAACCTGTCGGCGGGCATCGTCGCCGTCCACCGGGCCTCCCGGCCGGGCAATCAGACCTGATGACGCCGCCTCGCGCGCCCGCCATCCCGCCGGATACCGCCGTCCAGACCTGATGACGCTGGCCGCCGCGCGCCCGCCATCCCGCCGGATGCCGCCTGCGGGCCGGCGGCCGCTGGGTCGCGCCGGTCATGGGTGCGGCCGCTCCGTCGCGACCCGGGACTCGGCTGTCGAGGGTTAGGCGATCCTGGGTGCCGGGGCGATCGAGCGCGGCGTACAGTCGGAACTGCTCGTGAAGTTCTTCACAAGCCGCCGTGGGAGCGTCTCGCCGGTAGCCCGTCACCGGCAGCCCCCACAGGACGGGTCGGGAGGAGCGCCTGACGGGCACCAGGTTCGCTTGAGTACATCGCCACCCGCCAAACGAACACCGAAGACCGAAGACCCGGGTCGTCCGCACCCTCGAAACCCGGGCCGCACCGGAACGAGCAGCACAAGGCAGCGACGTTGACCGACCACCTGCACACCGCCCCGACCTCGACCGCTTCCGAGCGTGCCGACGTCGTGGTCGTCGGTGCGGGGCCGGGCGGTAGCGCGACCGCGGCCTACCTGGCGCAGCACGGGCTCGACGTCGCACTCGTAGAGAAAGCCACGTTCCCCCGCGACAAGATCTGCGGCGACGGCCTCACCCCACGCGCCACCAAGGAACTCATCTCGCTCGGCGTCGACACCACCGGCTGGCAACGCACGAAAGGTCTCCGGATCAAGGGCGGCGGCCACACCCTCCAACTCGACTGGCCCACCACGGATACCTTCCCCGACTACGGCATGGTGCGTACCCGGGCCCGGCTGGACGAAGAACTCGCGCGGCACGCTGAAGCCCGCGGTGTGCAGCTCCTCGAGCGCACGAGCGTCACCGCGCCATTGCGCGACCCGAGCGGCCGGGTCGTCGGGGTGTCGGCGAAGCGGCTCGACGAGCGCGGGCGGGCCACCGGCGAGACCCTCGACATCCGTGCGCCGGTCGTCATCGCCTCCGACGGGGTGTCCTCTCGGCTGGCGACCGCCCTCGGCCGCGAGAAGCGCACCGACCGGGTCATGGGCGTCGCGGTCCGGGCCTACTACCGGACGCCACGGCGCGACGACTA
>JBOFJB010000327.1:0-1599 GCA_051650465.1 Dermatophilaceae bacterium
TCGTCCACTACGACCCGGCGTTCGGGTACGAGGTGGCGCACATCGTGCAGGACGGACTGCATCGGATGTACGGCACCGACGACTCGCTCACCGACGACGAACGCAACGTCATCTACTACCTCACCGTCTACAACGAGCCAATGGTGCAGCCGGCGGAGCCGGCGGACCTCGACCGCGACGGCCTGCTGCGCGGGATGTACCTCGTGGCGCAGGGGTCGGCCGAGGGGCTCCCGGAGGGTGCACCGCGGGTGCAGTTGCTCGCTTCCGGAGTCGGGATGGCCTGGGCGCTCGAGGCCCAGGAGTTGCTCCGCAACGACTGGCACGTCGTCGCGGACGTGTGGTCGGTGACGTCGTGGAACGAGCTCCGCCGCGACGGGCTCCGCTGCGACGAGGCCGCGTTCCTCGACCCGGATGACGAGCCGCCGGTCCCGTGGGTGACCCGGCAGCTCGCAGGCCGGCCGGGCCCGGTCGTCGCGGTGTCTGACTACATGCGGGCGGTCCAGGACCAGATCGCCCAGTGGGTCCCCGGCGACTTCGTCTCACTCGGCGCCGACGGGTTCGGTTTCTCCGATACCCGACCGGCGGCCCGCCGGTACTTCCACATCGACGGACCGTCGGTGGCGGTGCGAGCGCTCCAGGCCCTGGCCGCCCGGGACGAGGTCGATCGGTCGGTGCCGGTCGATGCCGCCCGTCGCTACCGACTCGGTGACGTCACGGCCGGCTCGTCGGGCAGCCTCGAGGGCGGCGACGCATGATCGGCGGGCCCTCGTGATCGCGGCGTTCAGCATCGCGCCGGCGACACCCGATGACTCCGGGTCGTACGCGGATGCCGTGGCGGAGGCGGTGGCCATCGTTCGAGCCTCGGGTCTGCCGCACGAGACGAACGCGATGTTCACGAACGTCGAGGGCGAGTGGACGGAGGTGATGGGCGTCATCGGTCGCTGTGTCGAAGCGATGAGCGCCCGGTCGCCGCGGGTCTCCCTCGTGGTCAAGGCCGATATCCGGCCCGGCTACACCGGCATGCTCACCTCCAAGGTCCGCCGCATTGACGACCTGCTCGGCGAGTAGCCACCGGGGCGGCGTCCGCGAGCCGCACAGCACCGACGCCAGAGTCTCGCTAGATATGCAATTGCACGTATAGACTTACAACCATGTCCAAGGTCCTCACCTCACTGCCGGTCGGCGAACGGATCGGCGTCGCCTTCTCCGGAGGTCTCGACACCTCGGTCGCCGTCGCGTGGATGCGCGAGAAGGGTGCGGTGCCGTGTACTTACACGGCCGATCTCGGGCAGTACGACGAGCCAGAGATCGATACGGTGCCCGAACGGGCCGGGCAGTACGGCGCCGAGCTCGCCCGGCTGGTCGACTGTCGGCACGCGCTTGTCGAGGAGGGCCTGTCCGCCATCGCTTGCGGCGCCTTCCACATTCGCTCCGGCGGCAAGACCTACTTCAACACCACCCCGCTCGGTCGGGCGGTCACCGGAACCCTGCTCGTGCAGGCGATGCGCGCCGACGACGTACAGATCTGGGGCGACGGCTCGACCTTCAAGGGCAACGACATCGAGCGGTTCTACCGCTACGGCCTGCTCGCCAACCCCG
>JBOFJB010000328.1:0-2099 GCA_051650465.1 Dermatophilaceae bacterium
ACGGCCGCCAACTGGTGTCGACGAGCCCGTCGCGTCCCAATCGAAGGAGCGCGGGGTAGAGCGTGCCGCCCGGCACTTCTCCGAAGCCCATGATCGCCAGGCGCTGGGCGAGGCCGTAGCCGTAATCCTCCTCGGCGATGAGGAGCGCGAGGAGAGAGAGTTCCAGGACGCCGTGCAACAGCTGGCCCGGGAGAATTCGATGATCAGTCATAGGTAGATAATCTACCTAGTCGAGCAACAACTAGCAAGACTGTCTATCTAGAGGGGTCCGAGGCCACCGACGACACCGCGGCCCATCACTCGCCGGCGGCCAAGAGCCCGGGGGCATCGAGCGGGTCGCCAGCGAACAGAAGCGCTGGTTCTTCTGCCGGAAGTCCAACGGCATCAACAGAGTGACCGCGCCCGAGCGGTACCGGATCTGGGGAGTGCCGAACCGGGCGTCCTCGGCGTTGGCGTGACCGGGGTCATGGCGCCAGCACGTGGGCGAGAAAGGGTCTCCGGCGGGCGAGGCCGGGTGTCAGGGCGTTAGCCCGGCGTGCTGGCCATCTCGAACTCGACCACCTCGGTGCTGACCGCGTCGTCGCCGAGCGCGAGGAACGCGCCGAGCGCGAGCAGTTCGTCGGGGGAGCGCGGCGAGAAGTCCGCGAGCAGCCGTGACCGGACGAGGAACACCGAGTGCTGGCCGCGGGACACGGCCACATTGAGCCGGTTCCGATCGAGGAGGAAACTCAGGCCGCGCGAGACGGAGGATGGCGCTGACGCCGCCATCGACAGGATCGCCACCGGCGCCTCCTGGCCTTGGAACTTATCGACCGTGCCGACCCGCACCTCGCCGAACCCAGCGTCGTCGAGCACGCGCCGGATGGTGCCGACCTGGCTGTTGTACGGGGTGATGACGAGCAGGTCGGCCGTGGTGAGCGGACGCGGGCCGGCGGGTGTGCCGTCATCCGCGCGCACCGCCGGGTCGTGCCAGGCGCGGCCGATGAGGTCGCTGACGAGACGCCGCACCACCTCGGCCTCCTCGGGCGACCAGGTGGAGTTATCCCGATGGTCGACCAGCCGCAGATGCAGGCCGGGCTGGACCCCGTCGAGCCACCGCGCGGAGGTGACCTCGGTGGCCGAGCGCAACTGCCCGGCATAAGCGAGCCGGGACACCGGCGCGGTGAGCGCTGGGTGCAGCCGCCAGGTGGTCTCCAGGAAGTACCCGCGCGCGGCAGGCAGCACGGCATCCTCGCCGAGCAGCCAACCCAGCGCCGAGGTGTCGACCGGCTCGGGGTGGGTGCCGGTCGACACCTGCGGCAGTTGTCGAGGGTCGCCGAGCAGCAACAGCCGCCGCGCGCTCACCGCGACCCCGAGCGTCTTGGCGAGCGAGAACTGGCCGGCCTCGTCGATGACGAGGAGGTCGAGTTGCCCGCGCTGCACCCGCTTGTCGTTGGTGAGGTCCCAGGCGGTGCCGCCGACGACATAACCCTCCCCGGCGGCGACCCGCTCGGCGGCGAACCCGGCGAGCCGGTCGGCCTTCGCCAGCGGCGTCCAGGCGGGGTTCTCGGTGTGTTTGGGCTCCTTGGCCACCTGGTGAGGCGACACCCCGGCGGCGACGACCCGGGTGAGCAGGTGCTCGATCGCCGCGTGGCCTTGGGACGTCACCCCGATGCGCCACCCCTCGTCGACCAGCCGGGCGAGCACCTGGGCGCCGACGTGGGTCTTGCCGGTGCCGGGCGGGCCTTGCACCGCGACGTAGGAGTTGTCCATGGCGAGCAGCGCCGCAGTGATGGCGTCGGCGTGCCGCCCGCCGCACGCGCCGACCGCCGGCAGGGTCGCGTCGTCTCGCAGCCGTGGTGGCTGGCGGAGCAGCACGTCGACCGCGGCCGATTCGGGCAGCCTGCCGGTGCGCCGGACCTGCTCGGCCACCTCGGCGATCGCGGAGTCGATCGGGCCGGTGCCGATGACGTCGTTCGGCACCAGGGCGACCGGTAGTTCGGGATGGTCCGCGCCGTTCTTCGGTTGCAGTTCCTCGACGAGCAGCGACTGGTGCAGCCGGCCGTTCGGCGCGAGCCGCTCCGCGGCATCCACCACGGTGACCGATGCCGTGCTGCGTG
>JBOFJB010000329.1:0-2001 GCA_051650465.1 Dermatophilaceae bacterium
GAGTCGTCGGAGACCGGCCGGGCCGGCTGTGGTATTCGTTATCGCTGCGGTCGGTGCTGGTCCGGTGTCGTGGCCGCGTCATGGACACCGGCGACGAGGAAGGACGGCAATGACTCTGCGCGTCGAGTTGGCGGGCCGGCCCGACCGAGTGTCGGTGCACTCGAGCGCCCGGCGGCGTGGCGTGGGCCGGGCGCTGGTTCGGCAGGCGGTGTGGTGGGCCACGACGTCGGCCGGCTTCGCCGAAGTGTATTTGCATACCGACACCGGCTCGCCTGGCGCAGAACGTTTTTGGCGGTCCATGCCGGCGCTCGAGATCTACGACGCCCGCCCGGACCCCGACAACTGCGTGCACTTCGTGCTCGACGTGGCGGCCACGGTCGGTCTCGGCCTGGGTGCCGCCGCAGCGACGGCGAGCGGCCGATGACCGAGCCGGCCGTCGACCGGGCGGGCGTCATCGCCGACCTGTGGGAGCAGTTCGCGATGCTGCGCGACCTGGAGCCTCGGCCGGAGACGAACCGGGCGTTCCAGGAGTTGGTCGCGGCATGCGCCTACCGGCCGGGCGAGGATGCCGCGGCCGTCCTGGCCGACCCCACGGTGCTGGCGATGACCGGGCGGCTGCGCAGCCTGTGCGCTGAGGGTGAGTTCCGGCTCGAGCGGCACTGGGCCAGCCGGGTCGCGGCCGCGCCGGTGCCGGATGACGAGCTCGCCGCCTTCCCGTATCTCGACCAGTACCGGAGGCTGACCTCTCTGGAGGTACACGCGGTCGGGGGCCTCGGCGTCGATGCCGGCCGGCTCCGTCACGTGTGCGTCCTGGGCTCCGGTCCGCTGCCGTTGACTGCGCTGTTCCTGGCGAGGTCGCTCGGCGCACGGGTCGACGCCATCGACATCGACGCCGAGGCCAGCGACCTCGCCACGGCGGTGGTCGGGCGGCTGGCCCACTGGGGTGAGGTCCGGGTGCACCACGGCGATGCGTGCGATGCCGCCACGGTCGCTGATGCCGATCTCGTCATCCTCGCCGCGTTGGTCGGGGTGGACGAGCAGGCCAAGAGTGCGGTGATCGCGGCAGTGACGCGTCGGATGCGGACCGGTGCGTTGCTGGTGGCCCGCGGCGCGCACCGGCTGCGGACCTTGCTGTACCCCCCAGTGGACCCAGCCGATCTGGTGGCTGCGAGCGGCGGTCGTCTCACCCCGCTCGTCGAACTGCATCCGCTGGATGACGTGGTCAACTCGGTGGTGGTCGCTGTCCGCTCGTGACCTGTGCGAGTTGGACTTCCCGGCCCACCTATCCAGCCGACGTGGACACCCAGCTGACGTGGCTGCCGGCCGACGTGGATGCCCGGCCGACGCGAAAAACTGGCCGATGCGGAAACTGGCCGACGCGGAAAGCCGGCCGACGTGGATGCCGCCGTTACGGGGCTGCGGGACGTATCGGCTTGCGCGGCAGTCGAACTCCGATGGCCTTCGCCCCTGCGCGCACGAAGTCCAGCACCTGGTCGAGTTGATCGGCGCTGGTGGACCCGGGGCCTATCCGCCCGTCGGAGACTCGCTGAAGGCCGGCCAGCGCGGCGGCAGCGATCACTCGTGGTGCGAAGTCGGTCGAGTCGACGTTGAGGTCGCGGGCCACGGCCGCGGCCAGGGCGTCGGTCATCCGTGCCTCGAGCGTGAGGCCGTACGAGGTGGCCCGAGCAGTGGCCGTCATCGCGTCGGTCAACACGGCGTCGTGCCGGTCGTCCCACCACATGCCCTCGGCGAACGCAGCCTGGATGGCGAACCACAGTTCCTCGAGTGCGGTGCCGCGATGCGGCCGGTCCGCGAGTACCTGCTCCAGCCTGGTGACGAGCACGTCGAGCCGTTCGAAGAGGAGAGCCTCCTTGGTGGGGAAGTAGGTGAAGAAGGTCCGGGGGGCGATGTCCGCGGCCTCGGCGATGTCGGCCACCGTGGTCGCGCCGTAGCCTCGGTCGGCGAACAGGCGCACCGCCTCGTCGTAGATCCGTTGCCGGG
>JBOFJB010000330.1:0-1841 GCA_051650465.1 Dermatophilaceae bacterium
CGGGACGAGCGATCTCATGTAGCCGACGACTCCACGCTTACGCCGGATCGCGACCGTGTGGTAAACGACGTACACGATGAGCGTGAGCACGATCGGGAAGGCGATACGGCTCATCGACGGATACTGCACGAACGGGAAGATCCCCATGACGTTGTTGAAGAGGATCAGTGTGAAGAGCGTGAGCAGGAGCGGCAGGAACGGGCGGAACTCCTTGGCGCCGATGATGTCGCGGGCGATGGTGTTGCGCACGAAGTCGTAGGACTGCTCGACGATCCACTGGCGCTTGCTCGGCACGACGGTGAGCTTGCCTGCCACGGTGAGGAAGAACAGCCCGATGATGACCACCGAGGCCATGACGACGAACGCCGGCCGAGTGAAGGTCCAGTTGCTCGTGTCGCTGCCGATCAGCGGCCACCAGAAGCTCTCGATGCCGGGAGCGACGAACCCCTCCTCACCCGACGCGGCAGGCACTTTCGTCCACGGTGCGGAGACCACGCTCGGGCTCACAGCCTCTCCTCGGGGGTAGCACGGGCGGCCTCGACGGGTGCCCGGAAGAACGGGTCGTACGCTACCGGACCGTCAGGCCGCCGAATGACGGCGGGGCGAGGCACTACCGCCCTGGTCACGGCCGATCCTCGGCTGCCGCGAACGCGCTGTCGTAGACCGGGATGCGCGCTCGGCGCAGCGCCCGCATCGCGAACACCTGCCAGGCGATCGTCACGACGAACGCCACCCAGCCCAGCGACGGGCCGTCGACCCACTCGGCGTCGCGGAAGGCGATGATGACGATCAGCAGCGCGAGCACCTGACCGAGGTAGACCGCCATCGCCACGGCGAGGAACGCGTGCGGGCTGGCGCTGCGCACCAGCCGACTCATCAACACCATTCCCGACGCGAAGAACCCGACGGCGACCGCGAGCCCGAGCAGACCCCCCACCACCGCATCACCGCCACCACGCCAGATCACCATGGCGACCACGGCGACCAGCCCGGCGGCGACGGAGGGCAGCAGCGCGTTCCGGAGCATCGCGGCGAACGGCGCACCGGGGTGCGTCTCGGGATGCTGCGGGCGGTCGGTCATCGACGATCGGCCTTCGTGTGGTCGAGGCGGAGCGCGGCTCCGGAACGGCTTGTGAAAACTATCACAAGCGCGGTCGGCGGCCCAACTCGAGGGATGGCGCAGGCACCGACGACGACCGGCGAGGTCAGACCCGGCGAGCGAGGACCACCCAGATGGTGCGGGCGATGATCTCGAGGTCGAGCACCGGCGACCAGTTGACGAGGTACTGGAGGTCGTAGCCCAGCTTGTACTCGGCATCGGTGTGGTAACGCCCGTGGATCTGGGCCAGCCCGGTGAGCCCGGGCGGCACCTCGTGCCGCCGCGTGTACCCCGCGATCTCCCGTTCGAACCCGGCCGTCAGCTCCGGCCGTTCCGGGCGAGGCCCGACGATCGACATCCGGCCGGTGATGATGTGCAGGATCTGCGGCAGCTCGTCGGCGCGGGTCGCGCGGATCCACCGGCAGGCCGGGATGACGCGCGGGTCACCCAGAGCGGCCAGACGAGCCTCTCCGTCGGGCTCGGCGTCGACCCGCATGGTGCGGAACTTGACCATCTCGAACGTCGCGCCGCCGACCCCGACCCGGGTCTGCCGGTAGAGCAGCGGTCGGCCGGCGACGACCAGCTGGTAGAGCGCCGTGGCGCCGAGCAGCACGATCCACACCGGCGCCGTCACCACCAGGAGGAACAGGTCGAGGAGCCGCTTGAAGTGGCGCTGCGACGTCGGCATGGTCTGCGGGAGGAGCAGCACGAACGGCATCCCGCCGACCTCGCGCAGCCGGTC
>JBOFJB010000331.1:0-2155 GCA_051650465.1 Dermatophilaceae bacterium
CACGCGCCGGGCGGCGCTTCCAGCGGAAGGCCGGACCACCGGAACCAGACCAGCCCGGCCACGGCGACGAGGTTGGCCAGCGCCGGCGCCCAGGTGAACGCGAAGAACCGGTCATCGCTCGCGAGCACCTGCCCGAGCAAGGTGTAGAGACCGTAGAAGAAGACCTGCGGCATGCAGATGACAGCGAACACCTGAGCGAGCTGTACCGCCGCCGGGTCTTCGACGCGGTAGTAGAGACGCACGACGACCGGGGCGAGCACGGTCAGCACGAGGGTGGCGACGCCGAGCAGCAAGATCGTCACCGTGATGAGTCGGCTGACGAACTCCTCGCCACCGTCGGGGCGCTGGCGAGCGCGGAGGATCTGCGGCACGAGCACCGCGTTCAGGACTCCGCCCGCCAACAGGAGGTAGAACTGGTTGGGCAGGGTGTTCGCGGCGTAGAACGCGCTCGCCGAGAGTCCGAAGGTGCCGATCACCGAGGCGAGCAGGGTGGCCCGGAGCAGCCCGGCGGCACGGCTGACCAGCGACCCGGCAGCCATGACGGCGCCGGACCGGCCGACGCTCGGAGCGGGTGTGCTCACCCCGCGTCGCCGGCGAGCCGCTGCCACGCCAGGCGGGCGATGCGGCGCTCGTTGGGGAAGGTGAGGTGTCGGTGTGCGTCGCGCAACGGCAGCCAGGCGACGTCGATGGCCTCATGGTCGGGGTCGTTCTCGATGGTCAACCGGCCGCCGACCGCCTCGAGCAGGTAATGGTGCACGTACTTGTGGATGCGCCGGTCACCGGCGGCGAACCAGTAGTCGATCGTGCCGAGCTCGATGAGCACGACGCCGTGGATCCCGGTCTCCTCGGCGACCTCGCGAGCGGCGGTCTGGGGAAGGGTCTCCTCGCCCTCGATGTGGCCCTTGGGAAGGCACCACTCGACCCGCCCCGCGCGGTTGCGACGGGCGATGACGGCGATCCGCGCCTCGCCCCGGTGGACGTCGACCACCACCCCGCCGGCACTGCGCTCCTCCACGGCCGGCAGCCTCCGGGGGATTCCCCCGGTGGGATCGGCCGGGGCGTGCGTCATCCTGTCACTGTAACCACTGGGGGTTCCGGCAGCGGTGCGACGCGGGCACCTCCGCCCCCGGACCGCACCGGCCGTTGGCCCGGCCTACCCTTGGGGACCGTGCCCGACCGCCCCGTCCCGCCCGCGCTGTTGCGGCAGGCCGTCGCCCACCTCGCACCCGTGCTCCCGGTGCTCACCGACCTCGGTGAGCGGTTCGCGGATGCCGGTCACGAGCTCGCGCTCGTCGGTGGTCCGGTACGCGACGCGTTCCTCGCCCGAGGGGCGGTCGACCTCGACTTCGCGACCTCCGCGAGGCCGGAGGCGACCGAGAGGCTCCTGGCGGCGTGGGGGAGTGCGACCTGGGACATGGGCCGCGAGTTCGGCACCATCGGCGCTCGCCGGGGCGACACGGTGGTCGAGGTGACGACGTACCGGGCCGACGCCTACGACGGCGTCACCCGTAAGCCGGTGGTCGCCTTCGGCCAGCACCTCGACGAGGATCTCGTACGCCGCGACTTCACCGTCAACGCGATGGCGCTGCGGCTGCCCGGCCTCACCTTCGTCGACCCGCACGGCGGGCTCGACGACCTGCGGGCCGAGCGGCTGCGGACGCCGTCTCCACCCGAGGTGAGCTTCGGCGACGACCCGTTGCGGATGCTGCGCGCTGCCCGTTTCGTGGCGCAGCTCGGGTTCGTGCCGTCGCCCGGCGTGCTCGACGCGATGCGCGCGATGGCCGCGTCGGTCGAGATGGTGTCGGCAGAGCGGGTGCGCGACGAGCTGGTCAAGCTGCTGCTCGCGCCGCATCCGCGGGCCGGGCTCGAGCTGGTCGTCGCCACCGGCCTCGCCGACCACGTGCTGCCCGAGCTGCCCGCGCTGCGGCTCGAGATCGACGAGCACCACCGGCACAAGGACGTCTACGAGCACTCGCTCACCGTGCTCGACCAGGCGATCGCGCTCGAGGGGCCGGTAGGCGGTGCGCCCGAGTCGGTGCCCGGCCCCGACCTGGTGCTGCGCCTGGCAGCGCTGCTGCACGACATCGGCAAGCCGGCGACCCGGCGGTTCGAGCGTGGTGGCGGGGTGAGCTTCCACCACCACGAGGTGGTCGGG
>JBOFJB010000332.1:0-22070 GCA_051650465.1 Dermatophilaceae bacterium
GCGCGGTAGCCCGGATGACGTCACCCGGCACGACGGGGCGGCCGTCACCGAGCACGGCCCGGTGCTCGACCCGCGCGCCGTAGCGGTTGGTGCCCCCGAGCCGGATGCCGAGCGAGCCCGCGAACGCCGCCTCGACCACGCCCGCGTTCGGGCTCGGGTGCGCTGCGGCATCCCGCCGCCACACCCGCCAGGCATCGCCCGCCCGCCGCGGCTCGGCGAGCAGCGTGAGCGCAGCGCACAGCCTCGACCCCGGCAGGTTGAGGAGGTCGTCGAGCCGGGCAGCAGCCCAGCCGAAGCGCTCGTACCGCGCCGACCGGTGGCCCACCATCGCGTCGAGGGTGTTCGCCGCGCGATAGCCGGCCAGGCCCGGCACGCCGAACAACGACCCCCACACCAATGGCGCGACCACGGCATCCGAGGTGTTCTCGGCAACCGACTCGACCACCGCCCGGGCGATCTCCCCCGCGTCGAGTCGGTCGGTGTCGCGGCCGACCAGGTGGGTCAGCCGCTGCCGCGCGGCGCCGAGGTCACCGGTCGCCAGGTCGGCGTGCACGGCGAGCGCCACCCGCTCGAGGGAACGGCCGCCGAGCACCGCCCAGGTGGCCACAGCCATGCCGAGCATCCGGGCCACCGGATGACGCGCGGCTCGCTCCCCGAGGAAACCCACCGCAACTGTCGACCCGACGAGGACGACCACGTACACCGCCCCGCGGCTCCGGGCGTCGGCGTACATCCGACGCTCCAGAACCGTTGCGGCCGTGCCGAATCCGGCTACCGGGTGGTAACGCGCCGGATCGCCGAGACACCGGTCCAACGCAAAGCCGGCCAGCAGACCGAGGGCCCGTGGCGCTGCGGCGGCCACTGTGACGATGAGGCGAGTCATCTGGACGCCGTGATCTCGACCCGCGAGTCGCGGGTGCCCTGGCGCTTCGTCAGGTGGCTCACCTGGACTCCGCCACCCGACGGCTGTCGAGCGCGGTGAGGAACCGGTCGGTCACCTCCGGGGGGCGCACCGCGACCCGCACCCAAGTGTCGTCAAGCCCGGGGAAGGTGTCCGCGCGGCGCACCGCCACACCGGCCGAACGCAGCGCGCCGTGCACCCCGACGCCGGGCCGAGCGAGCACGAACGGCGCCGACGATGGCACCTGCTCGATACCGCGTCGCCGCAGGCCCGACCGCAGATGTTCACGCCACCCGTCGATGTCTCGAGCCCGCCGATCCGCCTCAGCGACAGCCGCATCGGTGGCACACGCCACCGTGGCGGCCACGGCGAGCGTCGACACCGACCACGGCGACTGGTACGCGGCCAGGCCCGCGACCAACTCGGCGTCGCCCGCGACGAACCCGGCCCGGATGCCGGGAATCGACCAGTGCTTGGTCAGGCTCCGGACCACCAGCAGCCCGGGCACCGCCTCACCGACCAGACTCTCGGCCTCGCCGGGTACGGCATCCATGAACGCCTCGTCGACGACGAGCACCCGGCCGGGCCGCACCAGCATGCGCAGCGCAGCCGCCGGATGCAGCACGCCGGTGGGGTTCGTCGGGTTGCCGACGATCACGAGGTCGGCGTCGTCCGGGACCGCACCGGGGTCGAGGGCGAACCCGTGCTCGGGCCGGCAGAGCACGCGGGTGACCCGGTGGCCGGCCTGCTCCAGCGCGGCGTGCGGTTCGGTGAACTGCGGGTGGATGACGACCGGTCGGCGCCACGCGCGCAGCCGCGCGACCAACGAGAACGCCTCCGCCGCACCGGAGGTCGGGAGGATGTCGCACTCCGGGCGGCCGTATCGGCGGGCGAGTGCGGCCCGCGCGGGCTCGGCATCGGGGTACCGGTGCGACAGGTCGACAGCATCGTGCAGCGCAGCGTCCAGCCACGCCGGGCGGGGCCCGTCGTAGACGTTGACCGCCAGGTCGAGCAGCCCGCCCGCGCCCTCGCGGTCGCCATGGTGCCGCAGCGGGTCGGCGACAACAGCCTCGACAGCAGCAATACCGTCGTCGGCGAGGGCGGCTGCGCCTGCCGGGAGCACGGCGGTCGAGTTGGCCGGGGCGACCGGCGCCGGCGAGTCCATCCGGGGCGTCGGGGCCAGCGCGGCCATCCAGCCCGTCGGGGTAAGTGGCGCGGCAGCGTGCACGGCATCCGTAAAACGTTGCGCAAGAACGGGATACCCGGCCCAGTGCACGTGCAGGTACGACGCGTGCGAGGTGTCGGTGGTGAATCCGGTCGGCTGCCCGTCGATCACCCAAGCCGGCCGATCCCCAGCCACCGGCATCGTGGTGGTGCGGTGGAACTCATGGCCGGTGACCCGCTCACCGGTCCGGGCCAGCAGACCGTCGCCAGCGGCGACGGCGTCGGGGTAGCGCAGGGTAAGCCGCTCGGTCATCACCGCATCGGCGGGTACCACGCCCGCCATCGGCGCCGCGTCGAGCGAGCGGGCGAGGTAGAGCAACCCGGCACATTCGGCCACGGTCGGCACACCCGCCGCCACCGCCCGGGCCAGGTCGGCGAGCAACGCCTGGTTGGCGCCGAGCCGGTCGGCATACACCTCGGGAAACCCACCCCCGAGATAGATCCCCTGGGTCCGTTCCGGCAGCCGGGTGTCGACCAGCGGGTCGAGCACCACCACCTCGCACCCGGCGGCGCGCAGCAGTTCGTCGGTCTCGGCGTAGCGGAACGTGAATGCGCGCCCACCGGCGACCGCGACCACTGGCCGGTCGCGCACAGCCGCTGCGGAGCGAGTCCCGGAATCCGCACCGCTCACGGCGACATCCACGGCGCCGAGGAGCAGGTCCGCGCATGGTGGAGACACTTCGGCGGCCGGGTCCCACGGCTCGGCATCCAGGTCAGGTGCGGCGCGGGCGAGGTCGAGGACGGCGGCGAGGTCGAGGTGCTGGGCCACCTGCTCACCGAGCCGCTGCACCATCCGCGCGGACTCCACGCGCTCCGCCGCGGGCACCAGCCCCAGGTGCCGCGACGGCGCGGCCAGCGACTCATCCCGCGGCAGCGCGCCGAGCACCGGGAGTCCCACCCGCTCCAGCGCGCGCCGGATCTCACCGGCCATCCGCGGCGACCCGGCCCGGTTGAGCACGACGCCCGCCACGGTGACCCGCGGGTCGAACGCGGCAACCCCCGCGGCGACCGCGGCGGCGGTGCGCGACATCCGGCCGACATCGACGACGAGGATGACGGGGCTGCCGGTCAGCGCGGCCACGTGCGCCGTGGAGGCGAACCCGTCAGTGCCGACCTTGCCGTCGTGCAGGCCCATCACCCCCTCGATCACCGCGACGTCCGCGCCGGCCGCCCCGTGCAGCAGCAGCGGCGCCACCCGGTGCTCGCCGACGAGGTGCGGGTCGAGATTGCGGCCGGGCCGGCCGGTGGCGAGCGCGTGGTAGCCGGGGTCGATGAAATCCGGCCCGACCTTGTGACCGCTCACCGCATGCCCGGCCGCCGACAGGGCCACCATCAGCCCGGTGGCCACCGTCGTCTTGCCCTGGCCGGTCGACGGCGCGGCGACGACCAGCCGGGGCAGCGCTACCACTCGATGCCCCTCTGGCCCTTCTGGCCGGCATCCATCGGGTGCTTGACCTTGGCCATCTCGGTGACCAGGTCGGCCGCGTCGAGCAGCCGCGGGTCGGCGCGACGCCCGGTGACCACCACGTGCTGGAACCCCGGCCGCGTGCTGAGCGTGGCCACCACGTCATCCACGTCGACCCAGCCCCACGCCATCGGGTAGGTGAACTCGTCGAGCACGAGCAGGTCGTAGGTCTGGTCGGCCAGCCGGCGGGTGATCTCCCGCCACCCCTCGACCGCGGCGGCCCGGTGGTCGTCGGCGTCGCCGGCCTTGCGGGTCCACGACCAGCCGGCGCCCATCTTGTGCCAGTCGACCGGGCCACCCTCGCCGGTCTCGTCGTGCAGCCGGCCCAGCCGTTCGAGCACGGTCTGCTCCCCGATCCGCCACTTGGCCGACTTGACGAACTGGAACACCCCGATCCGCCAGCCCTGGTTCCAGCCACGCATCGCGAGGCCGAACGCCGCGGTCGACTTGCCCTTGCCGTCACCGGTGTGGATGACGAGCAGCGGCCGGTTGCGCCGCTGCCGGGTGGTGAGCCCGTCGTCGGGCACGGCGACGGGCTGGCCTTGCGGCATCAGGCGGCTCCCGTGCCGGGGCGGGTGGCTCGCATGCCCGTGCGGTCGGCATCACGCATCGCGGCGTGCCGGTGCTCGCGGATCGGCCCGGCGCTGCGCTCGCGCACCGTGGCGGTCAGCGCGGTGGCGTCGAGCTCGGCGACCGGCACGTGCTCGGCCCGCAGCCGCTCAGCGAGCGTGCGCGCGAGCCCGAGCCGCAGCGGGCCGCTCTCACCGTCGACGACCACCGTGGTGACCCCGAGCCCGGCGAGCAGGTCGGCCGCCCGCAGCGAGCGCGGCACCGGGTCGGCACCTCCGGTGGCCCGGCCGTCGGTCACCACGACCAGCAGCGGCCGCAGCCGGGGGTCCCTCACCCGTTCCCGCTCGATCACCCGGGCCGCCTCGAGTAGGCCCTCGGCGAGCGGGGTGCGCCCCCCGGCCGGCACCTCGTCAAGGCGGGCTGCGGCGATGTCGACCGAATGGGTGGGCGGCAGGGCCAGCTCGGCCCGCTCGCCCCGGAAGGTGACCAGGCCCACCTTGTCACGCCGCCGGTAGGCGTCGAGGAGCAGCGAGAGCACCGCCGTCTTCACGGCCGTCATCCGCTTCCTGGCGGCCATCGAGCCGGACGCGTCGACGCAGAACAGCACGAGGTTCGCCTCGCGCCCCTCGCGCACCGCGGTACGCAGATGCTCCGGCCGGATGACGACCCGTCCCGCCTCCCGCCCGGGGATGCCGCGGCTGGCCCCGCCGTCGGAGACGCCACGTCGGTCTGTGGCGTCCCACCGGTCGGGGGTCTCGTCGCGCGGGAACTCGGGTCGCGCTCCGGCTGCGGCACGCAGCGTCTCGACCAGGTGCAGCGCGCCGGTCGGGCCGTCCGGCCGCCGCGCGCCGACCCGCCGACCCGCGCGGGTGATCGCGCGGCTCCGTCGGCCGGCAGCACCCTCGCCGAGGCCCCGCACCGTGAGCAGCGGGGGCCGGAACGGCTGTGCCGCGGGCGATGTCGAGGTCGGGGCCGTCCCGACCGGCGCACGCTCGGCAGAGTCGGCGCTGCCCGGAGAAGGGTCGGATGCAGTTCCGTCGATGCCTGCCCCGTCGGCATCCGGCCCGTCTGCGCCCGACCCCTGAGCATCCGAACCGTCCTCATCCGATCCGTCCGTGCCCGACCCGTCGGAATCCGGCCCGTTAGTTCCTGGCCCGTCGCCATCCAAACCGTCCGCATCCGGCCCGTCAGCGCCCGGCCCGTCGCCATCCGACCCGTCCGAATCCGGCCCGTCGCTCGGGTCGGGCGGCAGCTCGCCGTCGCCGAGCACCTGGTCGAGCAGGTCCTCGTCGAGGCCGGGGGCGTCGAACGGGTTGCGCCGCCGTCGGTGCGGTAGCGCGAGCAGCGCAGCCCGGCGGATGTCGGCCCGGGTCACCTCGTCGCGCCCCTCCCACGCCGCGTGCGCGACCGCGGCCCGGGCGGTGACGATGTCGGCGCGCAGCCCGTCGACCTCGAACGCCGCACAGACCTCGGCGATTGTCAGCAGCGCGGCCTCGGTGAGCCGCACCCGGCCGAGCCGGGCCCGCGCGGCGCCGATGCGCGCGGTGAGGGCGGCGTCATCCGGGCCGTAGCCACCGGCGAAGCCGGCGGGGTCGGCGTCGAACGCCAACCGGCGCCGGACCACCTCGACCCGCAGCCGTGGGTCGCGCGGAGCGGCCACCTCGACGGTCAGCCCGAACCGGTCGAGCAACTGCGGGCGCAACTCACCCTCCTCGGGGTTCATCGTGCCGATCAGCACGAAGCGTGCGGCGTGCTCCACCGAGACCCCGTCGCGTTCGACCGTGGCGCGCCCCATCGCGGCGGCGTCGAGAAGCAGGTCGACGAGGTGGTCGTGCAGCAGGTTGACCTCGTCGACGTAGAGGATGCCGCGGTGCGCCCGGGCGAGCAGGCCCGGCTCGTACTCGACCTTGCCCTGAGCCAGGGCGCGCTCGAGGTGGATCGACCCGAGCACGCGGTCCTCGGTGGCGCCCACCGGCAGCTCCACCAGGCGTGCCGGGCGGGTGCTGCGGGGCGCGTCGCCGGCGAACGGGCCGTCCGGCGAGCCGGCGCCGTGCTCGGCCGGGTCGGTGGAGAACCGGTCGCCGGTGACCACCTCGATCGGGGGAAGCACCGCGGCCAGGCCGCGCACCGCGGTCGACTTGGCCGTGCCCTTCTCGCCGCGCACCAGCACGCCGCCGATCTCGGGCGAGATGGTGGTGAGCACCAGGGCGAGGCCGAGGTCGTCCAACTCGTCTGCGGCACAACCGAGCACGGCGGAAAAAGGGTAGTTCACCGGCATAGGAGGCTCCCGCTCTCGTCGGCAACGAACGTCGTCGTCGTACACGCGGGGCCGGTCTTCGGACTTGCCGGGTCCCACCCGTGTCGGGGTGGGCCCGGTTCACCGCAGCGGGCCTGTGCCGGACTCTCACCGGGCTTCCCAGATTCTCCCCGGCCGGCCGTCGCCACCGGCTGACGATGGCGGGGTCGACGGGGCACCTCGCGACGCTGGCCACGATAGCGTGCCGTTCCGTGCCGGCCGTGCCTCATCCCCCTCCGATGCCCGCGGTCACGGTCGTCGGCATCGGCGCCGACGGCTGGGCGGGCCTGCCCGCTCGGCTCCGGGCGGTCGTCGAGCAAGCCCCGATGGTGCTTGGCGGCGCGCGGCACCTGGCGATGCTGCCGGCCCCGTCCCCGACCCAGCGCCGGATGCCGTGGCCGTCACCACTGCGCGAGGGCCTGCCCGGGCTGCTTGCCGAGCTCGACGGCACGCCGGTGGTGGCGCTGGCATCCGGCGACCCGCTCGTCTCCGGCATCGGCGGCACGCTCGTTGACCTGCTCGGGGCCGACCGAGTGGCGATGCACCCCGCGGTGTCGTCGGTGGCCCTGGCCTGCGCCGAGCTGCGATGGGCGGCCGAGTCCTGTGCGGTGGTGAGCCTGGTCGGCCGCGACCCCGAGTTGGTGCTGCGCGAGCTGGCGCCCGGCCGTCGGGTGCTGGTGCTCTCGTCCGACGAGCACACGCCCGGGCGCGTCGCCGGGTTGCTCACGTCGGCCGGCTACGGCGCGAGCACCCTGCACGTGCTCGGCGACCTCGGCACGGAGACCGCATCGCGCACCGACGGCACCGCCGTCACCTGGTCGGCCACCTCACCCCGGCTGAACGTCATCGGCCTCGAGCTCGCCGGGCCGCTGCGGGCGGGCTGGGTCGCCGGCCTGCCTGATGCCGCCTACGAGCACGACGGCCAGCTGACCAAACGCGACCTGCGCGCCTCGGCCCTGGCCCGGCTGCTGCCCGCACCGGGGCAGCTGCTGTGGGATGTCGGCGCCGGTGCGGGGTCGGTCGGCATCGAGTGGATGCGGTCGCACCCCGGCTGTACCGCGATCGCGGTCGAGGCGGATGCCGAGCGGGCCGGCCGGGTCTCGCGCAACGCCGGCCGGCTCGGCGTGCCGGGCCTGGTGGTGGTGCGCGGCGCGGCACCCGGGGCGCTGGCCGGGCTACCCAGGCCGGATGCCGTGTTCGTCGGCGGTGGCGCTTCGGTGCCGGGCGTGCTCGACGCCTGCCTCGCTGCGCTGGATGACGGTGGGCGTCTCGTCATTCATGCCGTTACCGTGGAGACGGAAACCGTTGTGGCGCAGGCGTATCGCGAGCATGGCGGCGAGCTCACCCGGATCGCGGTCGAGACCGCGGCACCGGTGGGGGCGTTCACGGGCTGGTCCCCGGCTCGCACCGTGACCCAGTGGTCCTGGTCGGCCGGCCCGGCCCGGTGACGGCGGCGTCGTCGTCCCCGGGCCGGCGGGTGGTGGGTTGCGGGCTGTCGGTGGGGTCGGGTTCGATGTGGGGCAGGTGGTCGTGGCCGGTGCAGAGCGCTGGCTGACTCCGGCGGGCGTGGGTTGAGCGGAAGGGAGAGGTCGAATGGTGTCGTGGGATGTTGACGCGTCCGGTGCGGGTCGGGTGATCGGTGCTGCGGCGGATGGGGCGTCGGGGTTGGTGGGTGATGTGGATCGGGTGAGTGGTGCGGCTGAGGGTGTGGTGAACGCGTTGCCGACGTCTGGGTTGGTGATGCGGCACGTGGTGGGGTTCGGGGAGGAGGTCGCTTCTCCGGGGGTGTCCGCGGTCGCGGGGTACACCCACTCGGCGGTGCAGGGCGGTAGTGATGCGGTCACGGCGTATGTGGCCGGGGATATGGAGATGGCCGCGCAAGCGCAGCACGCGGCCACCTCCGCGACCTACCCGACCGACACCCCCGGCACTCATCGTGGTGGGGGTGGTGGGTGATGGCGTTGGACGCGTTCTCGGTGGAGTTGGATAGTCCGGAGGCGATCCGGGTCGCTGCGGCGGGGTTGGTGCGGTCGTTCCAGGCGGTGGCGGATCGGGCGCAGGACGTGCGCACGACGTGGTTGGCGCTCTCGGGGTTCTATCGGGCTCCGGAGCAGGAGGTGTTGTTGGCGGCGATGAACACCCCCGCCGAGCGGGCCGATGTCTTGCTGGGTCAGGCGCGGGTGGTGGGGGGAGCGTTGGAGGTGTACGCGGACGCGTTGGCCGACCTGCACGCGAAGCGTGCGGTGCTCGCCACCGATATCGCGGGGTTCTACCTGGAGCGGGCCGACATCGAGGCGGAGAACGAGCGCAACACCGTCCTGGAGGACGCCGGGGATGTGGTGTTCGGTGAGGAGGTGCGCCTGGCGGGCCGGGAGAACGCGCTGGTGGAGCGGATCCACGCCTTGCAGGCCGCGAAGGATGCCGCGGAGCGGGTGTGCGCGAACACGATCGGCGCTCTGTGGGGTGCTGAACCGTTCGAGGCCGCGGACCAGGCGTTGGCGTGGGACCAGAGCACCTATGGCAGGTCCGCGGACGGGTACGCCGAACTCACCAGGGCTGGGGACGCACCGTGGGGGCGTCCGGACGCGTGGGACAGCGACAACTGGCAGGTCCGGGGGAACATGCTCCTGACCGGGGCGTGGGAGTCAGCCACCGACACCGTGATGTTCGCCGTCGACCTCTCCGGGCGTGGCGGGGACCAGGCTGCGATGGTGGCGTGGTCCGGCATCGCCAACTCGCTATCGACCTCGGCAAACTGTCCCCGGCTGGGCGGAAACTGTTCACCCGCGAAGACGTCGCCCAGTCCGAGGAACGCCTTCTCGCCGTCGGCAAGAGCACCATCGGGTGGGACACCTGGGACACCTCGGGCTGGTACACCGCCGGCGGGCTCGGCCTGGATGCCGCGCTCACCATCGCCACCTGGGGCGCCGGCGGCGCCGCCAAAACCAGCGCCCGCGCCGCCGCCGCCACCAGGTTCGCCCGCCTCCTGGACCACGCCGGCGAGGTCGGCCTCGACATCCGCACCGCAGCCGCAGCAGCACGACTCCGCCTGAACACCACCCTCACCGCACGCCTGGACACGCTGGCCACCATCGGGGACGACCTCACCAACCGCCTCGACGCCCTGCGCCCAGCCATCGGCCCCCCACCACCACGAACCCTCCTGGACAACCCCACCCCCCACCCCGCACCCGACACCCCCACCACCCGCCCACCCGGCGGTGAACGGGACTGGCCCGACCTCACCAGCCGCGGCCCCGGCGCCCCCGACCACACCACCCCCGAACACCGCACCCCCACAACGACGCAGAGTCCCACCACCGGCACTCCCGACACCGACCCCACCAGGCCAGACACCCCACGTCCCCCACGTTCAGGTAGCGACTCGGACGCACCCTCCCGCACCCCCGACACCGACCCGGGGCGACGCTTCGGAGACCAGCCAGACCGCGACCACGCCAACACCGATACCGGCGACGGCCCCGACACCGACATCCCGCACGAGAACCTCACCGGACACGGCGACGACCAACCCGGCCAGGCCGGCGGGCTGGACCAGATCCGCGACATCCCCGAAGAAGGCATCCCCGACGGTGCCGTCCCCGACGCCCCCGACGGCGGCACCACCCACGACCAGTACGGCCGCGCCTACACCTTCGACCACGGCGGCCGACGCCACCTCCCCGGCGACCCACCCAACTCCCACCGCGATGCCCGTGGCGCGTTGCACGACCCGGTCACCGGTCGGTACGCCACCGACCCCAACACCCCCACCATCGACGGCTACGAGTTCGCCGACCGCGCCAAAACCTACGACGCCACCCTCGACCCCAACACCCAAACCGTCCACGATGCTCTCGTCGCGGACCGCAACACCGCCTATACCGCCCACCAGGAGGCTCTCACGTTGCGAAACCACCTAGCCCACAACGCCGGCATCAACACAAAGGCGCTTGATGGCTCTGACAGCGAGGACTACATCAGGAACCTCGTCAAGCAAGGACAGCTCGATCGTGTCGCCGCTGAGCACCTCGAGGACGCTGCAAGCGACGCACGTGACACCCGGAAGGCACTGAGCGCGGCGTCCGAGCGGTTCGGGGAGGAGACCGCCGCGGCGCTGGCCCGCTCCCGTGGAGAAACGACCCTGATCGGGCCGTCCCGGGCCGGAGCGGGCCGGTTCGACCAGGCCACCCTCGCCGGCGACCCACCACGGATCACGTTCTACGAAGCCAAAGGCGGCAACGCCACCCTCGGCAACGGCCGGATGGTGAACGGGGTACGGCACCAGCAAGGCACCACCGGCTACCTGTCTGACGTCGCCCGGGTGGACTCTCGCTTCCAGGACAGCCTCACCCGCTACCTCACCCAGCCCGACGCCGACCCCGACCTGGTCCGCGCCATCACTGATGGCACTATCGAGATTCGGTACGAGATGGTCCAAGCCCTGCCCAACGGCCGGATCAGAGTCACCCCGTTCAAGCTCGACCCCAACACCCTCAACCTGCCCGGCATCACCCCCTGAACCAGAACGGACCTCGAACCGTGGAGTTGATCGACGTGACCTGGAAGGCGATGGCACCCGAGGAGGTGCTACGGATCCTGACGTTCTGGAACGACGCGGCCTGGCCACTGAGCAAAGACCAGGTCAAGGAACGTGCGGTGTCGGGGTTGGGCTGGACCCTCAACGACGAGGGCCTCCTCGACGACACTGTCACCGGACTCACCCCCCCCGACGCCATGGTTTCTGCCAGCCGGCGCTCCGCCTCCCGGATCAGCTTCAACCTCACTGACCTCGAACGAGACAGGTCAGAGACCCCGCAATGGCTGCGGTGGCGCAACGACCGGTACACCGAGACCGTCCGCATCCTCACCGAAGCCTGGGGAAGACCGACACTCATCGGCGGCGACTACCCCAAAGCCCGGTGGGACTTGAGCACCGGCGCCCGAGCGCACATCACCAAGCACGACACATGGATCGACGTCACGTTCATCACGCCTCAAGCGGCTGAGGTCGACCGGAGCCTGGGGTACTGACATGGACTGGACTGACTTCCGTGAACACCTCATCGACACGTTCCTGGTGATCACCGACCGCACCTTCGTCGTGGTCAACGTCACCGGCAGCCGAGTCTGGGTGCAGTTCTCCGCCGGCCCGGACTACCTCGCCGTGCAAGCCGTCGGCGACGAGTTCCTGCCCGAGGACTCCCACCTGGACGACGCAGCCCGGGCGGCGATGACCGCCGCCGGGTGGGCCACACCCACCGTCCCGGACCCGTACTGGGGCATCCAGCTCACCCTGCCGGCCCTGACCACCGAGTACACCGCCGCAGCCCAGGCCTGCGTCGTCGCCCTCCGCGACGTACACCGCATCCCCGACCCCAGCGTGCTCACCTACCGGGCCTGGCGCGAACCCGACCGGCTCGTCGAGGGCCAGGAGTACACCGACGAACAGGTCGCCGCCCTCGACCGCGGCCAGAACCCCCTCCCGCTACCCGCCCTCGGACTACCCACCAGCACCTGACCACACCCCGGGCCCGCCCCCGCGTGGAGCACCCGAGGCGGTCCTACTCGACCGTGAGCGGCCACCCGCAGCATCCTTGACGCCTGTCTCGCCCGCGCCGGATGACGGCGATTGGCTCGCCGCTCACGCCGTCACCCTGGAGATGAAACCCGTTGTTGCTCAGGCGCATCGGGAGCGCCGCAGCGCGCTGGCCCGGATCGCGTGGAGACCGCGGCACCGGTGGCGGCGTTCACCGGCTGGTCACCGGCCCGCACCGTGACCCAGTGGTCTCCGATAGTCGACGCGCGAGCGAACGACCCGGCGTGGCGATCGAGTAATACCGGGTTATACTAGGGACATGAAGACCGCCATCTCCGTACCGGATGAGACCTTCGAGCGTGCCTCGCGGCGGGCCAGCGACCTGGGGATGAGCCGCTCGGAGTTCTTCGCCCGGGCTGCGCGGCACTATCTCGACGAGCTCGACAGCCAGTCACTGACCGGCCGGATCGACGACGCACTCGAACACCTCGGCCGGCCAGAGGAGTCGACCACCGACGCGGTGATGGCCGGCCACCGCTTGCTGGCCGCCGCGGACGACGAGTGGTGACGCGTCGAGCGGAGATCTACTGGGCCGACCTCGGGCCGGCATCCGGCAGCCGCCCGGCGAAGCGTCGCCCGGTGCTGGTCGTCCAGTCCGACCCGTACAACGCCAGCAGGCTGGCGACCGTACTCGCCGCCGTGATTACCTCGAACACCGCGCTGGCGACCATGCCGGGCAACGTGTTCCTCCCGGCCACCACCACCGGCCTGCCTCGAGACTCGGTCGTGAACGTCACCGCACTCGTCACGCTCGACAAGTCCGACCTCACCGACTGGGCCGGCACACTCCCATCCGGCCTCATGGGTGACGTCGACGACGGACTGCGCCGCGTGCTCGCGCTCTGACCGTTCCGGCCGATCATCCGGCCCACAGCTCGTCGACCGGGGCGACGGAGATCCGGTCGGCGATGCGCTGCGCCTGGTTGCCGGTGTTGAGAATTACCCCGCCGACGAAACGGTCGCCGAGCCGATCCCGTAGCTGAGCAAGGCCGCGGGTCGCTCCCGAGGTGAGGGCACTGCCCGCCTTCACCTCGATCGCAGCAACCCGGCCATCGCGCGCCTCCAGGACGAGGTCGACCTCGACGCCATCGGTCGTGCGGTAGTGGAACGGTTCGGCATCGACCTCCGACCAGCCGAGCTGCTTGACGACCTCGGTGACGACGAACGTCTCCAGGAGCGGGCCGAACCTCGCCGCACCCACCGGGTCGGTCGGCCGCAGCCCGTCCACCGTGATGCCTTGCAGGTGGGCCGCGAGCCCGCTGTCGACGAGGTGCAGCTTCGGCCTCTTGGTGACCTTGCTGGTGAGGTTGGCCGACCAGGCAGGGATGGTGAAGGTCAGGTAGACCAGTTCCAGGAGCCGGAGGTACGCCGCGGCCTGGTCACGTCCGAGGTCGACATCCCGGCCCAGCTCAGCGGCGTTGCGCGTCTGGGCCGTGCTCGCCGCGGCCAGGCGGAGGAAACGGGTAAGCCTGCCGGCACCACGCACCGGGGCCACGTCGTCCGACACCCGCTCCACGACGAGCGTGGCGAGGTTGGCGAACCAGCGAGAGCGGGCCGCGTCGGACAGCTCGACCGCGATCGGGTAGCCACCTCGCACGACATCGGCAACGAGTTTTTCCCTCGATGCGCTGCCGATCCGTCGCATCGGTGGAGCACCGGAGAAGAGCCGGTCGGGAAAGGCGCTCGCCGGAGCGGCGAGCTCAGCCTGGGCGAACGGCCAGAGCTGGAGCAGCTCGACCCGACCGGTGAGGTAGTCGGCCAGCTCCGGTACCGCGTCGTGACGGGCGGAACCAGCCAGGATGAAGCGGCCAGGGCGTCGGTCGCGGTTCAACTCAGCCTTGATCACCGCGAGCAGGTCCGGAACGCGCTGGAACTCGTCGATCACCACCGGTTCGGCCAGGCCGCGCACGAAGACGGAGGGATCCGTGGCGGCCAGGCGGCGCACCGCCGGGTCGTCCAGATCGACGGCGGTGCCTCCGGTCGACCCGACAAGCTCGGCGGCGAGCGTGCTCTTGCCCACCGTGCGAGGGCCCGTGATCGCGACGACGGGACTGGCCTGCATCGCCGCCCGGATGGCAGGCAGGATGCGGCGCTCGACCACCTGACCCGACATCACGCCTCGACATTACCCGACAATCTGCCGGTGACTGACCCGACAACCAGCCGCTTCCTGTCACGCTCGACGGCGGGCGCTTCCGGACGGCGGCATCGCGTTCCACGGCACTGGGCGCTGCAGAGCTCGACGACCGAACTCTTCATCACCGATGGATGTCGCTGTATCGGTCCAGGTGCACGACCTCCACCGGTCGGGCGTTTTCGACGAGATGAACACTCCCCGCCGACGCCGTTCATCGTGCGCCGGGCCGGTCTCGCGTCGCCGCGTACAGGTGCGACTCGCCCGCCGCGTCATCCTCACCCAGCGCCCGCCCCACCAGGATGACGGCCGCCTGCCGCAGCCCGGCATCCTCCACCGCGTCGGCGACGGTCGCCACCGTGCCACGCAGCACCCGCTGCTCGGGCTGGCTGGCCCGGTACACCACCGCCACCGGGCAGTCCGCGCCATGGGTCGCCTCGAGCTCGCCCATCAGCTCGCGGGTGCGGGTGACCGCAAGATGGATGACGAGGGTCGCCCGGTCGCGGCGAACGCGGCCAGGGTCTCACCGTCCGGCAGCGGGGTCGACCGGGCCTGCGCCCGAGTGAGCACCACCGACTGCGCCACCAGCGGCACGGTCACCACGTGCTCATACACCACTCCGCTGGACTCAACCGCCCTCTCGCCACGCCGCGCGGACGGAGGCCCAGAGATCCTGGAGTGAATCGGTGGTGAAGCAGACGACGAGAAGCCGCGGCGGCACCGACGCCAGTCGAGAACTCGGACGCCGAAGTCGCAGGCGACCCTAGTCGTGCCACTTGGTCTCCCACGGGTCCTTGCATCGAGATCGCATGGCTTTACATGCACCCGCCTACGCGGCAGTTGAGGCTTTGGTGGCCGACGTTTTCCATCTGCCATATCGGTATATCCTGCGTGTATGAGTCAGCCGGAGACCGATCCCGACAGCCACGGTTCAACCCTGCCGGCGACCGCTGCCCAGACTCGTGCGCACCTCATCGAACGCTCCGGCCGCTCGTTCGCCCCCATCCCCAAGGCGTTCATCCAGAACCCCGACCGCAAGGCCACGCCCGACCGATCCGCGCCGCTGGCCGACTTCGTACGCCGTGGTGACAAGCGTGGCTTGACCGCTTTGCTGTTGTTGCACAGCATCATCAGCAGCGGCGACCATGCCGACGGCTGGAGCAGCACCCTGCACCTGCAGGTCTGGGCCCGCGCTCTCGACACCGTGGCCACCGCCTCCGGAGCGTCGGCGACCTCGGCGGCCACCAAGATCCTCTCCCGGCTCGTCGAGCGTCGGTTGATCGAGCGCCGGCGCGCGGGGCGGGAACGCCAGATAACCATCACTCTGCTCAGCGCCGATGGCTCAGGCGAGCCCTACACCCGGCCGACCGGAGCCACCCAGGGAGATCGCTTCATCCGGCTCAACCATCAGTTTTGGGCCGACGACTGGGCCCAGACACTGACCCTGCCGGCGATCGCGATGCTCCTGGTGGCCCTCCACGAGAAGGCCGGGTTTACCCTGCCCACCGAGCACATGCCCCGCTGGTACGGCTGGTCGGCCGACACCGCCGAACGCGGCCTGCATGAACTCCGCGAACGCGGACTGATCCACATCGGCAAACAGGTGTACACCGACCCGATCAGTCCTAGTGGAGTCTCCTCCAAGAACATCTACACGGTGCAGGCCCCGTTTGACGTTGCGTCGGTCGACCGAGACGCAGCGCGCGGGAAGACACGGCGATGAGTGCCGCTGGCACCCTCCGGGCCTGGGTGGATGAGTCCGGGTCCGACCGCGCCCGTGACCCTGGCACCTACATCCTGGCCGCAGCGATCGGTCGGCACGATGCCGAGCCCACCACCCGACACCAGATGAGCCAGCTGCGCTTGCCCGGCCAGATCAAACTGCACTGGCGCGACGAGAGCGCGAAACGCCGTCAGGCGATCATCCGCGCTGTGGCCAACTGCGAGATCGAGCACCTCGTGGTCGTGCGGGCTGGTGCGGTCGACGACCGGCCGGAGCGCCGACGCCGCAAGTGCCTTGAACGCCTTCTCTACGAACTCGAGCTCAAGTACGTGCACGACATAGTGCTCGAGTCCCGCGGCCGAGCAGACGATCGTCGTGACCTCGACCTGCTCAATGCCCTGCGAGGCGGGCGGAACATATCGACGACGATCAGGCTCACCCACGTCATCGGACGCTCTGAGCCGATGCTCTGGATACCCGACGCTGTCGCAGGAACCGTCACGAGTTCGCGCACCGGGGAGCCCCGCCATCGACAGGTGCTCGAAGAGCAACTCACCTTGATTGAGATCTGAACCCGTCCACCTACAGCGCGAGCCTCGGGCCCTGTCGTCCGGCAGGAAATCCCGAGGCTCACTTCCCCTACCCTCGCGAGGGAGAGGCTCGGTCGTCACTGTACCCGAGCAGAACTTCGGCAGGGACCTCGCTGCTCGAACCAGCCCTCGGGCTCCCGGCGCCGGTCACCTCGCGCGAGGCCGGTAGCGGCGCGGGTCGTACAGGTGCGACTCGCCGGCCGCGTCATCCTCGCCGAGGGCACGACCGACCAGGATGACGGCCGCCTGCCGCAACCCGGCATCCTCCACCGCGTCGGCGACGGTCGCCACCGTGCCACGCAGCACCCGCTGCTCGGGCTGGCTCGCGCGGTACACCACCGCCACCGGGCAGTCCGCGCCGTGCGTCGCCGCCAGTTGGCCCATCAGCTCGCGGGTGCGGGTGACCGCGAGATGGATGACGAGGGTCGCCCCGGTCGCGGCGAACGCGGCCAGGGTCTCACCGTCCGGCATCGGGGTCGACCGAGCCTGCGCCCGAGTGAGCACCACCGACTGCGCCACCAGCGGCACGGTCAATTCCCGCCCGAGCAGCGCCGCCGCGGCGGCGTAGGCGGGCACCCCGGGAGTGACATCCCACGGCACGCCCGCGGCGTCGAGGCGGCGAACCTGTTCGGAGAGAGCCGAGTACACCGACGGGTCCCCGGAGGTGAGCCGCACGGCATCCTTTCCAGCGCGGTCGGACCCGACCAGCCGGGCGGTGATCTCGTCGAGGTCGAGGTGCTGGGTGTCGACCAGCTCGGCCCCCGGGCTCACGTGGGTGAGCACGCCGGGGTCGAGGTAACTGCCGGGGTAGAGCACGACGTCAGCCCGTGCGAGCAGCCGCGTCGCTCGCACGGTGAGCAGGTCGGCCGAGCCCGGGCCGGCACCCACGATGTGCACCGTCATCCGTCGTCCTGGTCTACGTCACGCTGGCTCGCGTCGACCTGACCCGGCCGGTCTCGACCCACGTCATCGCGGCGCGTGCTGTTCAGACTCGCCGCTGTTCGGCGTGCGTCGTCGTAGCCCGCCGTGCCGCGGCTCCCGTCGCCCTGGCCTGCGCCATCTTCGACGAACCGCGGCGTCCAGACCCCGGCCCGCCCGACCCGGGTGCTACTCGCCCCCACGATGAGCAGGCAGGACATGTCCACGGATGCCGGGTCGAACTCGCCGAGCGTGGTGACCTGCAGCGCCTCCCCAGCCCGCCCGACATCGCGACCGACGACAACCACGGTCTGCGGCAGGCGATGCTCCAGCAACACCGCCCGCGCCGCCGCCAGTTGGGTGGTGCGCGATCGGGACGCCGGGTTGTAGATGGCCAGCACGAGGTCGGCCTCGGCGACCGCCCGGAGGCGGCGCTCCACCACGGCCCACGGCTTGAGCCGGTCGGACAGCGAAAGCACGGCGAAGTCGGCGCCGATCGGTGCGCCGGCACGAGCGGCCACGGCCTGAACCGCGCTGACCCCGGGCAGCACCCGGATATCGACGCCATCGAACTCGGGTGACTCCGCAGCCTCGAACACCGCGGCGGCCATCCCGAACACGCCCGCGTCCCCACCGGAGACCACCGCGACCCGCTCCCCCGCGCGGGCCAGGCCGAGCGCCACCCGGGCCCGCTCCACCTCCACCGTGTTTCCCGACGCATGCCGGGTGAGCCCGGCCCGCTGCGGCACCCGATCGACGTACCGGCCGTAACCGACGACGTGGTCGACCTCGGCAAGTGCCGTCACCGCCTCGGGAGTGAGCCACTGATCAGGGCCTGGCCCGAGACCGATGACGAGCAGCTCCGCCGATTGCCGAGCCGCAGTGTCCACACCGGCCCCGGCATCCGGGCGTTCACCGGCATCCACGCCACGCCGGGCGCCTGGACGCTCCCCGGCGTCGGGCAGGGCTCCGAGGGCGGAGCAGCCCGTGCCGTCAGCGAGCCTGATGTCGTCCGGGCGCCGCGAGCGCGTCCCGTGGCGGGAGTCGCCGGTGACCAGCACCAGAGAGAAGTACGGCACCGCGCCGGGATCGACCTCGGCCACCGGCAGCAGCCGCCCCTCGGGTTCCGACGCACGCTCGACGTAAACCGCATGCTCGAGTCGCCCCGCCGCGGCCAACGCCCGACGCACGGCCGGGAACGTACGTCCGAGCTTCATCACCACCGCGGCATCGGTGTCGGCGAGCCGCCTGGCCAACTCGGGCTCGGGCAGCGTCGCCGGCAGCACCGTGAGCACGTCGGTCTGCCGGGCGAGCGGAGTCGCCGCGGTCGCGGCAGCCGCGGCGAACGCCGGCACCCCCGGCACGATCTCGGTGCGGTATCGCCCGGCCAGCCGATCGTGCAGGTACATCGCGGACCCGTAGAACATCGGGTCACCCTCGGCGAGCAGCACGACATCGTGCCCGGCGTCGAGGTGCGCGGCCAGCCGGCTCGCGGCCTCCTCGTAGAAGTCGGCGAGAGCACCTGGGTAGCCGCCCGGATGGTCAGTGGCTCCGGTCGTCACCGGGTAGGTCAGCTGCTCCTCGACCACACCGGCGGCGAACAGCCCGGCCGCCGTGCGCCGTGCGTTCGACTCCTTGCCGACCCCGGCGTGGTACGCGACCACCTCAGCGGCAGCGATGAGGCGCGCCGCCTTCCGGGTGATCAACTCGGGGTCGCCGGGGCCGACGCCCACCGCGATGAGCCGGCCGGTCACTCGCGCTCCTGGGCCAGCGCGTTGAGAGCAGAGGCGGCCAGGGCCGACCCACCACGCCGGCCGCGCACCGTGACGTACGGCAGGTCCACACCGTGCTCGTCGGCGAGGGCCACGAGGGCGTCCTTGGACTCCGCGGCGCCGATGAAACCGACCGGGCAGCCGACGACCGCAGCCGGCCGGGGGCCGCCGTCGAGCACGAGTTCGAGCAGGTGGAACAGCGCGGTCGGAGCGTTGCCGATGGCGACCACGGCGCCATCCAAAACAGGCTCCCACAGCGAGACCGCCGCCGCCGAGCGCGTGGTGCCCCAGTCACCCGCCAGCCCCGGGACCCGCGGGTCATCGAGGAAGCAGCGCACCTCGTTGCCGGCCGGGAGCCGGCTCCGGGTGACCCCAGCGGCGACCATCGTGGCGTCGCAAAGGATCGGCGCGCCGGCACGCAGGGCGACCCGGGCCGAGGCGACCAGCCGGGGATGCACGACGAGGTCGTCGATGATGTCGACCTGGCCACTGCCATGGACCATCCGCACGGCGAGCGTGTCGGCGTCGGCCGGCAGGCGGCTGAGGTCGGCCTCACGGCGAATCGTGGCGAACGAGTCGAAGTAGATGTCCGGCCCGTGGCCGACGTAGGCGTAGCGGCGGCCGGGCCGCCGGGGCAGCGGCCGGGCGGGCGCCGGCTGGCGGGGCGCCGGCTGGCCGACCGTCGGCTGGCGGGGCAGCGGCTGGGCGTGCGAGCGGATGCCGGTCACCGCTCCCCCGTCCCGGCGATGAGCACCCCACGCCACGGGGTAACGACCAGGGCTCGGCCACTCCCGGTCAGGGTGTCCACCGCCGCCCGGTCCAGCCCGCTGGCGGGCACCGCGACATGGCAGCCACCGGCCACCTCGCCGTAGGGCAGCGGCCCGGATGACGCCGGCACCCGCCGGTCCGCCGGCTGCGGCGCCATCAGCGGCTCGGCGATCTCGGTGATGTGCCAGGGCGCGGTCGGGCCGTCACCGCGGCGATCGAGGAAACGCGCGGTCAGCCCGACGAGCGTGCTCGCAGCGTCAGCCAGCCGCACCAGCGGGCCCCACGCCGCCCCGACCCGCACCTGTGCGGCGGTGTCGTCGAGGGCGACGAGTCCCAGGTCGGTCGACCGGTCGAGAAGGTCGCCCCGGCCGTCGTCGAGGACGAACAGGAAGCGGCCGGGGAGCCGGGCCACGCCAGGATGAGCGCACAGCCCGGCGTCCAGGTCGTGCGCCACCGGCCGTAGGTCGGCGCGACCGCCGGCCAGCCCGGTCTGTGGGGACACCAGGATGTTGCGCACCAGTTCGTGCGTCGGCGACGGGAGCAGGCCGGTCTCGTGGAGCGCGGCGTGCACTGCCGGCGCCAGTGCATCATCCGGCTGCCCGGCAGCGCTAGGCAGGCCGCGGAGTTGGAGGTTGGCCCGGGAGGTGACGTGGATGCGCCCGTCGCCGAACTGCTCGGCAATCTCGAGCAGGCGCCGGAGCGTGCGGTGCGAGACGGCGCCGCCGACCAGGCGCAGCCGGACGAGCAGCCCGTCGTCCGCAGGCCAGGGACGGCCCACCCCGGGGCAGCGGTCCACGCGGGTCCGGGTGACTGGCATCGACACACCTGCTCTGGTCACGGGACCCGTGCGCGAGGTCCGAGGATGACCTGGCGGCGGCTGCCGCGAGGGCCAGCAGGTCTTCGGACTCGGGATCGACCGGCGAGGAGCACCTTCCCGGGCAGGTCCCAGTGGTCGCCGCGAACCTCGTCCGCAACGTGCTCCCGCCGTCACCCTCACCGCTGCGCGTCAGTCCCGGAATCGCACCGGTGTTCCCTGACCCCACAAAGAGGTACGGCTGGCGCGGTCAGCCTAGCGCGACGCACCCGGCCGCGATGCCGGCCGGTCGGGAGCGCCCGGTTCGCCGCGGGTCGGCCCAGCCGATGACGCAGGCGGCGACCCAGCCGATGACCTAGGCCGCGCGCAGTCAGCTGACGTGGACCGCCGGTCGCTGCGCAGGGTCCGGCTCGACCCGGCGGATGATCTCGCGGACCAACGGTGGGGTGTCCCCGCGGCCGAGGAGCAGGTACCGCAGCAGGTGCGCCAGGGGCGAGCCTTCGGACCACTCGAAGTAGCAGTGTGGTCGCACCCCGGTGGCGTCGCGCAGCGCGAGCAGCACGGCCGCGATGGCGTTGGGTGTCGCTGGGCTGGTCACCCGGAGCACCCGGTGCCCGTGGACCTCGACCCCGCGAACGTGGAGCACCTCGCTGAACGCCGAGGGGTCCGAGATGTCGACCTCGAGGAACAGGATGTCGGCCGGTCCGGGTACCGGGTTCATCTCGCGCTGACTACGCTCCTTGGCCGCGTACTCGGCTCGGTCACCGTCGTGGCGCTTGTTGGCGATGACGTTGAACGACTTGTCATGGGCCAGCGACTCGGTGACGAACTGCCTTGCAGCCCAGTCGAATTCGATTCGATCGACCCGGAGTTCAACCGCGCGGCTGACTCGCGAGACGAGCGACACCACCACCGTGCCGAGGATGAAGAAGCCGGCGATAGCGATGCCGTCGGGCTTCTCGATGATGTTCTCGACGATCGCGTAGAGCAGCACGACGGTGAGCACGGCAAAGCCCACGGCACGGCCGTGCTGCCGGCGACGCACCGCTGACAGGGTCACCGCCCCCGCACCGGACACCATCATCGCGAGGATGCCGGTCGCGTAAGCGCCCGCCTGGGCGTTGACATCGGCGTCGAAGAGGATCGTGATGGCGATACAGATCGCGGTGTAGACGAGCACGACCGGCCGAACCGCCCGGCCCCAGTCTGGCGCCATCCCGTAGGCGGGGAGGTAGCGCGGCACGATGTTGACCAGCCCGGCCATCGCGGACGCCCCGGCGAACCAGAGGATGAGGA